>NZ_BJZO01000073.1 GCF_007992075.1 Pararhodospirillum oryzae | reverse complement strand
AGGCCGGGAACGACACGCTGGACGGCGGGGCGGGCGACGACACGCTGTACGGGGACGGCGGCCACGACGTTCTGGACGGCGGCGCGGGCAGCGACCTGCTGTACGGTGGGGCCGGGAACGACACGCTGTACGGCGGTGCCGATCCTGGCGTGGGAGGCACGACGGGTACCATTTCGAGCGATAACGTTCTGTCCAGTGACAGCGGCTTTACCGTGACGGCGCGCCATGACCCGGACGCGGCGTTCAGTGCCGACGCCATTCAGGTCACTGGCGCTTTGATTGGTGTCCGTGGAGAGACGGCGCCTAACGCGCCGAGCGAGCAGTTGGGCCACGATCCGGCTTCGGGCACGAGCGAGGAAATCAAGGTCGAGTTCGACAGCCCGGTTTTCACCGTGCGGGCGGGGTATTGCAACTTGTTCCAGACCGAGGCCGGAGGCGAGGTCGGGACCTGGACGGCCTATGACGCCAGCGGCACCGTCGTCGGGCATGGTTCCTTCATGGCCGCGGCAGGCGAAAACACGGGCGAGATCACGATCACCGCGGAGAATGGCACTGCCTTCTCGTCGGTTGTCTTCTCGGCGGCCGCGTACAACGGGGGCGATCCCCAGAACCATTCAGACAGTTCGGACTACTTCCTGACCACCATCGAATACGATGACTTCCCCTCGGGGGCCGGTGCCCTTGCTGGTTCCGATACCCTCTATGGCGGGGAGGGAGACGACGTTCTGGACGGCGGCGCCGGTTCGGACCTGGTGGATGGCGGCGCGGGCAACGATACGGGTCTGTTCACGCCAAGCGAGGGCGGCGGCGATGTCTACGACGGTGGGTCGGGGACGGACACGCTGCGGATCACCCTGTCGGCCGAGGATATGAGGAATCCGGCGGTGCTGAGCGATATTCAGGCACTGCGGGCCTTCGTCGCCGAGCACAGCGATCCGACAAGCGAAAGCGGCGAGGGGGTTTCGCGGACCTTCGAGACGCTGGGCATCACGGTGAGCAACTGGGAACACGTCGAGATCGTGGGGCCGGATGGGAACCTGATCACGGCGGACACGCCCGACCTGACGGTGAGCGCCGCGAGCGGGGTTGAGGATACGGCCATCGATCTGGCGGCGCACATCCAGGCAACCCTTCCCGATACCAATGGGATCGACGAAACCCTGACCATCACCTTGGAGCACATCCCCGAAGGGGCCGTGCTGCGCGATGGAGATGGCCATGCGCTGACGGTCGAAAACGGCTCGATCACCTTGAACGCGGACCAGTTGGAAGGGTTGACGATCACCCCGCCGGCGGATAGCGCCGACGACTTCACCGTGAAGGTGACGGCAACGGCCACCGCGCCCGATGGATCGGAAGCCACGACCACGGCCGATCTGGACATCGAGGTGCGCCCCGACGCGGACCAGCCGGATCTGTCGGCGCACGCGACGCTGGGAGCCACGGGGCAGGGGACGGTCGAGGTTGCCCTGGATATCGAAACCCGGGTGACCGACACCGACGGGTCGGAAACCATTACCGCCATCGTGGTGTCGGGCGTGCCCGACGGCGTTGAGCTGTCGGCGGGCGAGGACCTGGGCGGCGGGCGCTGGTCGCTGAGCACCGATCAGCTGTCTGGTTTGTCGATGACCGTGCCGCAAGGGATGTCGGACTTCAGCCTGGGGGTGGCGGTGACCGTGACCGACGTGGACACGGAAAACCCCGACCTGACCGACACCACCACGCGGGAAACCACGGTGACGGTTGACATGCCCTCGACCCTGACCCAGGAGATCGTGAGCCTTGATGAATCGTCCCACGCCACTTTGCATGGCACGATCGATTTCAATGTCGGGCTGTCGGGTCCCGCGACCCTGGCCCTGACCGGCCTGGCCGACGGTGCCGACCCGTTGACCAGCGGAGGCGAGGCGGTTCACGTGAGTGTGTCGAACGATGGCACGTCGATGACGGGCGCGCTGGCGGATGGCACCACGGTGTTCCAGGTCACCTTGAACGCCCAGACCGGGGCGTACACCTATACCCAGTCGCAGCCGCTGGACCATGGCGAACCGGGGTCGGGCACCGACGACGTGTTGCCGGTGCGCATTGGCGTGAAGTTGGCCGACGCCACCGGGGGCGAGGCCGAGACGGAACTGCGGGTCAACGTCATTGATGGCGAGCCGACAACCACGACCAGTTCCTTGACCATGACTCCGGCACCGGCGCCGGACTACCACGCGGTGATGACCCTGGATTGCTCGGGCTCGATGTACATGGCTTCGGTGGGGGGGCGGGTGATCACCCCGGAGGAAGAGGTTACTAACCGCTTGGCTCTGGCCGTGGACGCCATCCGGGAAATGGCTGCCGATTATTTCCAGGTTGGCGGTAATGGAACCCAGATTACGGTGAGTTTGTTTGGCGGGGATAGCTCGCCTGTCATGCTGGGAACCTTCAACAGCATGGCGGCGTTGAACACCCAGCTTGATCGCATCAATACCCATGGGACCGAGGGGCAGATCCAGAATTCGCTGCAACATCTTGGCGTGGGCAGCTTTATGACCAACTACTACTCAGGGACGACTGGGCTGATGCAGGGGTACACCCATGTGACCGAGGGACAGATCCCGGTCATGTATTTCCTGTCCGATGGCGATCACACCCAAGGGGGAAGTCGCAATATCTTCAGTCCCAGTGCGTCTGGTTCGTACGGCGCAACCGGAACGTGGTCTAATTTCCTTAACAATCACTCCGAAGTGAAGCTTTACGGCGTTGGGATGGGGAATAGTGTCAATGTCCATTCTGACGAGTTCAAGCTGGTGGTGCCCAATGACGACAATCGTATTCAGGTATCGGATCTCAACCAGCTTGAGAAGACCCTGACCTCGACCGTGCCGACCACGGGCACCGGCAATGTGCTCGATCACGTGACCCCGGGCAGCGATGGCGATGTGCACATCACCACGCTGACGGTGGGCGACGTGGTCTATACCTACGACGCCGACCACGGGACGGTCTCGGCCAGCGATCACAGCAGCGTGAGTGTCGATCACGGCGAGATCAGCGTGACCACCGACCTTCACGGCACCTTGTCGTTTAATTTCGAAACCGGCGACTACCAGTACTCTGCCGCCGCCAACACGCCCGAAGGCCACGAGAACTTTACGTATGGCGTGGTCGACGGGGATGGCGACACCGCCTATGGAACCTTGTCGGTGACCCTGACCGATGGCGACGCCAGCAACGGCACGGGCGTGGAGTACAGCGCGCCGGTGTTCAGCGAGGCATCCGATCATGTGACCTACCACACGACGGACAGCTTCACGGGCGACATGACCCTTGTCGCTGCCGGAGGCAACGACGTGATTGATTTCGGTGCCTATCTGGCCAGCCATGGCGCGTTGACCATGGACATGGGCAGCGGCAACGATACCGCCATCGGGGGCGGGGGCGACGATACCCTGATGGGCGGGAGCGGCGACGACCTGCTGGTGGGCGGGGCCGGCGACGACCTGCTGCAAGGCGGTCTGGGCAGCGACACCTTGCAAGGGGGCATCGGCGATGACCTGCTGCAAGGCGGCTTGGGGGACGACCTACTGCAAGGCGGGGCGGGCGACGACACCTTGTCGGGCGGCTGGGGCGACGACACCATGGACGGGGGAGCTGGCAACGACCTGTTCTTCTTTGATGGCGGGCGCGATGTGATCAACGGAGAGGGGGTCGGCTGGACCGGCGGCGACGATACGGACCAGACCGACGTGCTCAGCCTGCGCGGCACCGCCTTCGAAGGGGCCGACTGGACGCTGTACGACAGCGATCACAACGTGGTCGTCACCAGCGAGCAGATGGGAGCGGGGCAGCATTCGTTCGACTTGTCGGACAGCAGTGGAACCCTGGTCATCGACGGCACGACCGAGCATCAGGTGGAATTCCAGAACATCGATCGTCTGGAGTTCTAACGTTTCCAACAATGTCTTCGGGCAGGAGGATTTCTGGTCTGGTCTTCTGCCCGAAACAGCCTTGAATTTCCGGTTGAAACGTTCTGGCGGCGGCTCCGTGGGGATATCGGAGCCGCCCCTTATCTGCTAGGCTCCGTTCCGACGAGCCCGCCGGGGGCTTTTTCCAGGACACTGATCGGAATGGCACCTTCCCGCGAGGCGACCCTGATTGCCGTTTTCAACCAGAAGGGCGGCATCGGCAAAACGACGACGGCCACCAATCTGGCCGTCTGTCTGGCCGCGATGGGATTTCGGGCTGGCCTGATTGACCTGGACACCCAGGGCAACGCGACTTCCAGCCTGGGGCTGGTGCCGGCGCCGGCCTATGGCAGCCATGACCTGCTTTTCGGTCGCCAGCCGTTGGCCGAACTGTTCCTGCCCACGGTGTTTCCTCGCCTGTTCGTGTGCGGGGCGAACGATCTGCTGACCACGGCGGAAATCCGCCTGTCGATGCAAAGGAACCCCCATGATGTGTTGCGCCGCCGCCTGGCGCGCGACCGGCTGGGGCTGGATTTCCTGGTGATCGATTGCCCGCCGGCTTTCGGCATGCTGCCCTTGAACGCGCTCGCGGCGGCCCGGCGCGCCATCATGCCGGTAACCGCCGAGCCGCTGGCGCACCACGGCGCCCAAAAGGCGTGGACCAACCTGCGCCGGGTGGCGGGATCGTTGAACCCGGGATTGTCGCGCCCCGACATCGTTCTGACCATGAGCGGCGCCACGCGCCAGGCCGGGGACGTGACGGCCACCATCCAGCGGGAATTCGGCGTCCAGGTTTTCGATACGGAAATCCCCCGCGATCCGGCGGTGATCCGGGCCTCGCTCGCCGACATGCCGGTGTGCGTTTACGAGCCCTCGGCGCCGGCGGCACGGGCTTCGCTGCGCCTGGCCATCGAGTTTCTGGGGCGCGAACGGGAAAGACGCGATGGCTTCGACCCCGACCGGCCTCGTTTGGACGAGGGCAGCGGCGCCATGCGCCTGGGGTGGTCGGATTTCGACGCGGTGCATGAAATCCTGCGCCGTTGGAATGCCCGGCTGCGTCCACCGATGGCCCCGGAAGGCGGATGGCCGGCGGCGGCGGCCGCCGCCTTGAAGGCACGCCGCGCGCGGGCCCCGAGGCCGGGGGAGCGCGAGCGTGGCGCCGAGGCCCCGGCCTATGCGCGCCTGCCCCGCGACTGGGTGAGCGAAACGACCTGACCCGACGCTCCCCAAGGGGAAGGACCAGGGGGAGGAAGGGGCGTGGGCGGACGATTGCAAAGGCATAGGGGAGTCGGTATGGTGCCTCGCGGTTTTTCGCCCGTCCTCATTGGCCGCAAGGTCGGGCGGGGTCTTCGAAAGCGTTTTTCCCTGGTTCGTGAAGGCGATCTTTTTCGATGGATTTGACGGCGCTGGCCCTCCTTCTTGATGGGCAGGTTCATGGCAAGGGTGATCTGACCTTCGATCGGCCGGCTCATCCCGACCACGCGGGCGACACGGATCTGGCGGTGGCCATGCAGGCCGATCTGCTGGACCGGCTGGGCGAAAGCCGGGCCCGGGTGGCCCTGGTCGCGCAAGGGGCGGAAGTTCCCGACGGCGCGGTTGACGCCTGGGTCAGCGTGGGACGCCCCCGTTTTGCCTTGCACCATCTCACCACGGCTTTTGCGTGGCCGGTGGCGGTGGCCCCCGGGGTGCATCCGCTGGCGGTGATCGAAGACGGCGCGGTCCTGGGGGCGGACGTCGCCATCGGGCCTTTCGTGCATGTCGGGGCTGGCGCGCGTGTCGGCCGGGGATGCAAGATCCTGAACGGGGTCAGCGTGGGCGCCGGGGCCGTGCTGGGCGAGGAGTGCCTTGTGTATCCGGGCGTGCGGATTGGCGACCGGGTGCGCCTGGGCAACCGGGTGATGATTCATGCCAATGCCTGCCTGGGCGCGGACGGGTTCAGTTTCGTCACGCCCGAGCCGGGATCGGTGGAAAGCGCCAAGGCCTCGGGTCGGGTCGAAGGCGCCAGTCAGGCGCTGGCGCGCATTCATTCCCTGGGCGCGGTGGTGATTGGCGACGATGTCGAGATCGGGGCCAACACCTGCATCGACCGGGGCACGCTGGCCGATACCGAGGTGGGGGCGGGAACCAAGATCGATGACCTGGTGATGATCGGGCATAACGTCCGGATTGGTCGGTCGTGCATGCTGTGTGGCCAGGTTGGGATCGCCGGAAGCTCGGTCGTTGGGAATGGCGTGGTTCTGGCCGGTGGCGTGGGCGTGGGCGATCATTCGGTGATCGGTGATTTTGCCGTGATCGGAGCCCGGTCGGGAATCAGTGGTCATATTCCGCCGCGTTCGGTGTGGTTGGGCTATCCGGCCATGCCCAAGGACGCGGCCATGGAATCGTATCGCCTGATGCGGCGGCTACGGTCCTTGTTCAAGGATGTGTCTGATTTGAAGAAGGTGGCGCGATCCTTGCCTTCTTCCTTGTCTTCGTCTTCGTGATCCCGTCTTTGTCAATGGATTGATTTGGTCGAACAATGAGCGACATTGAAAACAAGATCTACGACATCATCGTCGAGAAGACGGGGGTCAACCGTGGCAAGCTGCGGCGTGACGCCATCCTGGGGGATCTGAATATTTCCTCGCTGGATTTTGTCGAAATCCTTTTCTCGGTCGAGGAAACCTTTGATATTGAGGTTCCCTACAACGCCAATACACAAGATCAGGATTTCAAGACACTGGGCGATATCATTTCGGCCGTTGAAACCCTGGTGACGGAACGCGACTGACCAGCGGTCGGGCGCCGACGCCTCCCTTGTTCCCCGCAGGCTGGATTCCGGTGCGCCGGGCCGGTGCCCATGACGGGGAAAAGGCAGGGGGCGGGATCCACGCGATCCGCGAGCCGGCAGGAGCCGCCGGCGGCGGACGGCGGGGAGAGTTTTTTATCATTGGTGAAGAGGTCCAGGCGATGCGCCGGGTTGTGGTAACGGGGATGGGCGTGGTCTCGGCGATCGGGACCGGAGTCGATCAATACCGCGAGGCGATCGCGGGAGCGAAGGGGGGAATCGGTCCGATCGAGACCATTTCCACCGAGCGCCTGACGGTGCGCACGGCGGCCGAGGTCAAGGGGTTCGATCCGGCCGCGCATTTTACCCAAACCGAACTGACCGCCCTGGACCGCTTTTCCCAGTTCGCCCTGGTGGCGGCGCGCGAGGCGATGGCGTCGAGCGGGTTGACCATGGACGAAACCCTGGCCCCGCGCGCGGCGTGCATCGTGGGCTCGGGGGCTGGCGGCCAGCTCACCATCGAGGAAGGCTTTCGCCGTCTGTACGAGGAAGGCAAGCACCGGGTCCCGCCGCTGACCGTGCCCCGCTACATGAGCAGCGCCGCCGTGAGCCAGGTCAGCATGGCGCTGGGGCTGAAAGGGCCCTCGTTCGGGGTATCGAGCGCCTGCGCCACGGCGACCCACGCCATTGGCCTGGGCTTCCAGATGGTGCGTGGCGGTCTGGCGGATGTCGCGGTCGTGGGGGGCGCCGAAGCCCCCTTGAGCATGGGGTGCATCAAGTCGTGGGAAGCCCTGCGGGTGGTGTCCAAGGATACCTGCCGCCCGTTCTGCAAGGACCGCACGGGCATGGTGTTGGGCGAGGGCGCCGGGATTTTCGTGCTGGAAACCCTGGACGCGGCGCGGCGGCGCGGAGCCCCCATCCTGGCGGAAGTGATCGGGTTTGGCATGAGCGCCGATGCCGGCGACCTGCTGAGCCCCTCGCCCGAGGGCGCGGCGCGGGCCGTGCGGGCCGCCTTGGACGACGCGGCGATCGCGCCCGAGGTGGTGACCTACGTCAACGCCCATGGCACCGGCACGGCCGCGAACGATGGCGCCGAAACCAAGGCCATTCACCAGGTTTTCGGGGCGCACGCTCCCACGCTGATGGTGTCCTCGACCAAGTCGTTCCACGGTCATGCCCTGGGCGCCTCGGGGGCGATCGAACTGGTGGCCACCGTGATGGCCGTGCACGACGGGCTGGTGGCCCCGACCTTGAACTTCACCACCCCCGATCCCGAGTGTGATCTGGATTACGTGCCCAACGACCCCCGGCACGAGCAGGTGGACGTGGCGCTGTCGAACAGCTTTGCGTTCGGGGGATTGAACGCGGTTCTGGCCGTCCGCCGCTTCGCGGGGTAACCACCTGCTTCCGAAGACAGCCAGCGTGAGGTCAATGCCATGGGGTCCGGTAAGTCCGCAGACAACCAAGCCGCAACAACAGATCTTTGTTGTTGCGGCGTTCTGTGAAAATCATCCTATGTGAGGGATGACGAGCAGACGCCGCCCGGTTTTCTCGATCGAGTGGCTTGTCTGTCATGACTTCCAAACGTTCCACGTGGGCCTGCACGCTCCCGGCGGCACTGCTGCTGATGGCTCCCTTCGATATCCTCGCTTCCCTGGCGATGGATATTTATCTTCCCGTCGTTGCGGCGATGCCCGGCATCCTGAACACGACGCCCTCCATGATTCAACTCACGCTGAGCCTTTACATGGTGATGCTTGGCGTGGGGCAGGTCATTTTCGGGCCGATTTCGGATCGCATCGGGAGACGGCCCATCCTGCTCGCGGGCGGAGCGCTTTTTATTGTCGCGTCTCTTGGAGCGGCGGGCTCGTCCACAGCCGCCGCCTTTGTTGCCTTCCGTCTGCTTCAGGCGGTTGGGGCATCGGCCGCGCTGGTGGCGACGTTCGCAACGGTTCGCGACGTTTACGCCCGCCGCCCCGAGGGGGTGGTCATCTACGGCCTTTTCAGTTCCATTCTGGCCTTCGTGCCCGCCCTTGGCCCCATCGCGGGTGCGTTAATCGCAGAGTTTCTTGGCTGGCGGGCGATCTTTCTCACGCTGGCCGCCCTTGCGCTCCCCGCGCTCTTGCATGCCGGTTTCAGATGGGAAGAAACCCGGCCGTTGGATGCCACGACGAAGCACCGGTCCGTTCTGCCGGTGTTCGCAAGTCCGGATTTCTGGGTTTACACGCTTGGCCTGAGTGCCGCCATGGGCACTTTTTTCGTTTTCTTCTCGACGGCCCCTCGTGTGCTCACAGGGCAGGCGGGTTATTCAGAGATCGGTTTCGGCTTTTCTTTTGCAACCGTCGCCTTCGTCATGATCGCGACAAGCCGTTTCGCGAAATCCTTCGTCGCCAGATGGGGCGTCGCGGGATGCGTGGCACGCGGGATGGCGTTGCTTCTTGGCGGGGCGATCCTGCTCGGGATCGGCCAGGTTTCGGGCGTGCCGTCATTCCTCACCTTCATCGTGCCGATGTGGGTCATGGCGGTTGGCATTGTCTTCACGGCCTCCGTTACCGCCAACGGCGCGCTGGCGCGGTTCGATCATATCGCGGGATCGGCGGTCGCGTTTTACTTCTGCATCCAAAGCCTGATCGTCAGCATCGTTGGCACCTTGGCGGTCAGGCTGTTGAACGGCGATACGGCATGGCCTGTGATCTGTTACGCGACGATGATGGCGGTGCTGGTCTTGGGAGGGCTGGCACTCCTGCGAGTTCTCGACGGTCCTGCCAGGAAATAATACGAATCCAGGACATCCTGGGTGCCTTCACCCGCGAGAGCGGCGCGGCCTGGAGGCGATGCCCCGGGCCCCGCTCCGTTTCTTGCCGTCAAGGAAAGGAGTCTTTGGCGTCAGGACGAGGCGACGTCGATTGCCGACGGCCGGACCTTCCTTCCATCTTCTTCATGTGACAGCCAGACAGGCGGACGAGGCCACGGCGCCCGTGTTGCCCGCAGGGTTTATCAACACCTGCGTTCCATCAGGGAAGGGAATGGCTTTTTTATGCCGTCCTTATGTATTCCCCAAAAAACGATGTTGAGTTTTTACATCCTGGTTGGGTACCTTGCTGAATGAAAATAGGGAGTGCTTTTGACAGGAGTGTTATTATGTTTGATTTGATATACATCGCAGTAATTATAGTTTCGTTTTATGTTTTATTTAATTTTATAAGGTATATTTCCGGAAGATTTTGAAATAAAGCGCGAGATTTTTCATTTTTACAAAAACAATAATTGAATTGATTTGTTTTTTCTTCTATTTGTCAAGGCTTTTTAAAAGGAGTCATTCTGATGTCATTTGATTTGATATTATCCGGGGTAACGGCGGCTGGTTTGTTCGCGTATCTTTCTTTCGTTCTTGTGCATCCAGAGCGTTTCTAGAGCATTTTCAGCCGAAATGGGTGCCGTTTCCTTAACTTCAAAATATGACAACAGCAAAAGCTGAGAGCGCATCGGCTGATCCATTCTGATCGGAATGGGCTCCGGCGCGGGTTCCCATCGGAACAGGAGAGCCCTGTCATGAATGCCGAGAGTATCCTCATCCTTCTGGCCTTCTGCACGGTGATCGCCGCCCTGACTCCGGTTCTTGGTGGCTATCTTGAGCGGGTTTTCACGGGGAAACGGACCGTGGTGTCCGTTGTCCTGGGGCCGGTGGAGCGCATGCTTTCACGGCTGATGGGCGTGCGGGCCGATCAGGAACAATCGTGGTCCTCCTATGCCGCGTCCGTGCTGGCGGTGAACCTGGGCGGTGCGCTGGCGCTCTATGCCCTGCTGCGCACCCAGGATCTTCTGCCCCTCAACCCGGCCGGCGTGCCGGCCGTGGAGCCCGCCGTGGCGTTCAACATGGCGGTCAGTTTCGTGACCAATACCAACTGGCAGGCGATTTCCGGGGAAACGTCCCTTTCCCTGCTCAGCCAGATGGCCGGGCTGGGGGTTCAGAATTTCCTCTCGGCCGCGACGGGACTCGTGGTGGCGATCGCTCTCATGCGTGGGGTGGCGCGGCGCTCCTCGCGCACGGTGGGAAACTACTACCAGGACATGATTCGGGCGGTTCTCTACGTGCTGGCACCCTTGTGCCTGATTGGCGCCCTGGTCCTGGTCTGGCAGGGGGTGCCGCAAACCCTGCAAGCCCGTGTCGAGGCCACCACCATCGAGGGGGGGGCGCAAACCCTTGCCCTGGGGCCGGTCGCCTCGCAGGTGATGATCAAGAACCTGGGCACCAACGGCGGCGGATTTTTCGGGCAGAATGCCGCGCACCCCTATGAAAACCCGACCCCCTTGAGCAACTTCCTGACCCTGGTCTCGGTGTTCGCGCTGGGCGCGGCGCTGACCAACACCTTCGGGCGGATGGTGGGCGATGCGCGGCAGGGATGGGCTCTCCTGGGGGTCATGGGGATTTTGTTCGTGGGGGGCGTGATCGCCGCCAGCGTGGCCGAAAACCACTCCACTCCCGCCCTGCACGCCCTGGGACTGGCCAATCCCGTGGCCATGGAAGGCAAGGAAGTGCGTTTTGGCGTACCGGGATCGACCTTGTTCGCGGTGGTAACGACTGCCGCTTCGAACGGCGCCGTCAACGCCATGCACGACAGCCTGATGCCGCTGTCGGGACTGGTCACGCTGGTCAACATGCTGTTGGGCGAAATCATCGTGGGCGGCGTGGGCGCCGGGTTTTACGGGATGATCGTCTTCGTGCTGCTGAGCGTGTTCCTGGCCGGCTTGATGGTCGGGCGGTCGCCCGAATACCGGGGCAAGAAAATCGAAGCGCGCGAGATCACCCTGGCCGTTCTGGCCATCTTGGTGATGCCCGTCCTTGTGCTGGGGCTGGGAGCCCTGTCGTGCCTGGTTCCCGAGGCGCTGGCGTCGGTCCAGGCTCCGGGCCCTCATGGCCTGACCCAGCTTCTGTACGCCCATGCCTCGGCCGCCGCGAACAACGGATCCGCCTTTGGCGGTTTCGTGGCCAACACTCCTTACCAGAACACGGCGCTTGGTCTTGCGATGCTGGGGGGGCGTTTCCTGGTCATCATCCCGGTGCTGGCGATCGCCGGCAGCCTGGCGGCCAAGCGGGCTACCCCGGAAACCCCGGGAACCTTCCCCACCCATGGTCCGCTGTTCATGCTTTTGCTGGGGGGCGTGATCGGAATCGTGGGGGGGCTGACATTCCTGCCGGTGCTCGTCCTGGGGCCCGGCGCCGAGCACCTGCGGATGCTGTCGGGCACCTTGTTCCCCTGATCGCCAGTGCTGGGGGCGGGTGCGATCCCCGGTTTTCCCTCGCCGGTGCCAATCGGGGACCCGGGGAGTGATCTTCTCCCAACCCCACCCCCGTCAGGGCCGGCCTTCCAGACAAGGAATCCCTTTCATGACGCCCTCGTCCGTGCGCGTGCCCTTGCTGACCGGGGCCCTGGTGCGTCAGGCCCTGGTGCAGGCGCTGCGCAAGATTGATCCGCGCCACCTGAGCCGCAATCCCGTTGTGTTCGTGACCGCGGTTATCGCGACCGCGTGCACCGTCATGCTGGGGGAAGCGGTGCTGTTTCCTCCGGCCGAAGGCCCCGTCCTGCCCACGCCCGGGGTTCTGGCCCAGATCGTGGCTTGGTTGTGGGGCACGGTCTTGTTCGCGACCTTCGCCGAGGCCCTGGCCGAGGGGCGTGGCCAGGCCCAGGCCCAGGCCCTGCGCCGGGCCCGCACCGATACCGTGGCCCGGCGTCTCGGCGCGATCGATGCCCCCGAAACCGAGCGCGTTCTTGCGACCCAGTTACGCCAGGGGGACCTGGTGCGGGTCGAGCCCGGCGATCTGGTTCCCGGGGATGGAGAGGTGGTCGAGGGGATTGCCCTGGTCGATGAAAGCGCCATCACCGGTGAATCGGCGCCGGTGATCCGGGAATCGGGGGGGGATCGCTCGGCGGTGACAGGGGGGACCCGCGTCGTGTCGGACCGCCTTGTCGTGCGCATCACCGCCAATCCCGGGGACAACATGCTTGATCGCATGATCGCCCTGGTGGAAAGCGCGAAACGGCAGAAAACACCCAATGAAATCGCCCTGACCATTCTGCTGGTCGGGCTGACGATGATCTTTTTACTGGTGGTCGTGACCTTGCCGGCCTTCGCCGCCCAGCAGGGCATGGCGCTGCCCGTTCCCTTCCTGGCCGCCTTGCTGGTGACCTTGATCCCCACGACTATCGGCGGCCTGCTGTCGGCGATTGGCATCGCGGGCATGGACCGGCTGGTGCGCTTCAACGTGATCGCCAAGTCCGGCCGCGCGGTGGAGGCGGCGGGCGACGTGGACGTGCTGCTGCTGGACAAGACCGGCACCATCACCCTGGGGAACCGCCAGGCCGCCGCCTTCCTGCCCGTCCAAGGCGTCGAGGAACGGGATCTGGCGCAGGCCTCCCTTCTGGCTTCGCTGGCCGACGACACCGCCGAGGGTCGTTCGATCGTGGCCCTGGCGTGCGAACGCTTCGGGTTCGCGACCGACGCCCTGGATCGCTCGGGCCTGGTGTTCCAGCCCTTCACCGCCCAGTCGCGCATGAGCGGGGTGGACGGACCCGATGGGGTGTCGATCCGCAAGGGAGCCCCCGACCGTGTCCTGGGAATCCTGGAGGAAAGCCCGCCCCGTGATCTGGTGCGGGCGATCGAACGGGTGGCCAAGAACGGAGGAACCCCCCTGGTGGTGGCCCGAGACCATCGTCCCTTGGGGGTGATCGACCTGAAGGACATCGTCAAGCCGGGGCTGCGCGAGCGCTTCCAGACCTTGCGCCGCATGGGCATCAAGACCGTGATGGTGACCGGGGACAACCCGTTGACCGCCGCCGCCATCGCGGCCGAGGCAGGCGTGGACGATTTCCTGGCCGAAGCCACGCCGGAACGCAAGCTGGAGTTGATCCGCTCCCATCAGGCCGAGGGGCGCCTGGTCGCCATGTGTGGCGACGGCTCCAACGACGCCCCCGCCCTGGCCCAGGCCGACGTGGGCGTGGCCATGAACACGGGTACCCAGGCGGCGCGCGAGGCCGCCAACATGATCGATCTTGACAGCGATCCCACCAAGCTGATCGAGATTGTTCTGATCGGCAAGCAGCTGCTCATGAGCCGGGGGGCGCTGACCACCTTTTCCATCGCCAACGACGTGGCCAAGTATTTCGCCATTCTGCCGGCCTTGTTCTTGCCGGCCCTGCCCGAAATCGCGGCATTCGATGTCATGGGGTTGGGCAGTCCGTCCCGGGCCATTCTCTCGGCCTTGATTTTCAACGCCCTGATTATCGTTGCGCTGATTCCGCTGGCCCTGCGCGGGGTCAGTCCACGGCCGGCCAGTGCCTCGACCCTGCTCGCCCGCCACGCCCTGGTCTACGGGGTGGGGGGCGTGGTGGCCCCGTTCGTGGGCATCAAGGGCATCGACCTTGTGCTGGGATCCCTCGGCCTCGCCTGATCCACGGAAGGAAAACGACCATGATGCACGACGTGCGTCCGACGTTGGTGTTCCTGGCGGTGATGACCGCCTTGCTGGGTTTTGCCTACCCCCTGGCCGTGGCCGGTCTGGCCCAGGTGCTGTTTCCCTTCCAGGCCGGGGGCAGCCTGATCCAGGACCGCGACAAGACGGTGCGGGGATCGGCGCTGATCGCCCAGTCCTTCACGCGCGACCGGTATTTCCATCCCCGTCCGTCCCTGGCCGGACCGGCGGGGTTCGATGCCACGGCCTCGGGCGCGAGCAACCTGGGCCCCACCGACCGCGCCCTGGTCGACACGATCGCGCGCCGGGTGGCCGATGCCCGAGCCGCGGCCCCGGGTACCCGGGGGAAGATCCCCGCCGACCTGGTGACGGCGTCGGCCAGCGGTCTTGACCCCGATCTGTCGCCCGAGGCCGCGTTGTGGCAGGTCCCCCGGGTGGCCCGGGCGCGCGGCCTGCCCGAGGACCGGGTCCGTCAGGTGGTGGAAACCCTTCGTGCCCCCCCCCAGGGGGGCCTCCTGGGGCAGCCAAGGGTTAACGTGCTGCGGTTGAACCTGGCCCTGGATGCCCTGGACAGGCTCCCGTCGCCCGGGGCCGGGCCAACCGCCCCGGGATCCGGGTCCACCCCATGAGCACGCCCTCGTCCCGGCCGTCGCCCGACGCCTTGCTGGAGGAAGCCAATCGCGAGCGGCGGGGGCGGCTGAAAATTTTCCTGGGTGCCGCTCCCGGCGTGGGCAAGACCTACGCCATGCTGCAAGACGCCCAGGCCCGCAGGCAGGAAGGCGTGGATGTGGTTGTCGGCGTGGTGGAAACTCACGGCCGCGAGGAAACCGCCGCTCTTCTGGCCGGGCTGGATCTCCAGCCGCGCGCCTCCTTGGTGTATCGCGGGCGGGGGTTCGAGGAACTGGATCTCGACGGCCTGTTGCGTCGTCGCCCCGGGTTGATCCTGGTCGATGAACTGGCTCACACGAACGTGCCCGGGTCGCGCCATCTCAAGCGTTGGCAGGATGTGGACGAGTTGCTGGAAGCGGGGCTGGATGTCTATTCCACCCTGAACATCCAGCACCTGGAAAGCCTGAACGACGTGGTGGAACGCATCACCGGGGTGACGGTCCGCGAAACCCTGCCCGACGGCGTGCTTCACAAGGCCGATGATATCGAACTGATCGACCTGCCGCCCCTGGCCCTGATCCGGCGCTTGAACGAAGGCAAGGTGTACGTGCCCGATCAGGCCCAACGGGCCTTGCACCACTTCTTTTCACCGGGAACGCTCACCGCCTTGCGCGAAATGGCCCTGCGTCAGGCGGCGGAGCGGGTGGACGCGCAGATGATGCGCTACATGCGCACCCACGCCATCGCCGGGCCCTGGCCCACGCGCGAGAGGCTGTTGGTGTGCCTGGGGCGCGGGCCGCAGGCGCTGCGCCTGGTCCGTGCCGCCAAGCGGGCCGCCGAACGCCGTGCTTCGCCCTGGATCGCGCTGCATGTGGAAACCACCGCCGACCAGGCGGTGAGCGAGGAAGAAAAAGACGCCCTTTCCGCCGCCTTGCGCCTGGCCGAGCAGCTTGGCGGCGAAAGCGCCGTGGTCCAGGGGGAACAGATCGCCGACGAGGTTCTGGCCTTCGCGCGCGAACGCAACGCAAGCCTGATCATGGTCGGGCGCACCGGGGCTCGGTCCGGCCGGTGGCGCGGGCGTTCCCGTTTGTCGGCGGCCCTGCTGCGCCGGGCCCGGGGGATCGACATCCTGGTGGTGGCGGGGGAAGACGGGCCCTCGCCCTGGCCCCGCCTGGCCTGGCTCCCCCGGGAGCGCGAGGGGTGGCGGGGCTATGTTTTTGCTTTCCTGCTCGTGGCCGCCATTACCGGCGCCGGGTTGGTGATCGACCTGTGGTTGCCGGCGCAGGGTCTGTCGATGGCCTATTTGGCCGGCGTGCTGCTGGTGGCCATCCGCCACCGCCTGGGGCCCTCCATCTTCGCTTCGGTGCTGGGAGTGCTGGCCCTCGACTTCTGCTTCACCGCGCCTCACTTCACTTTCCGGATCCACGATACGCATAATCTCGTGACGGTCGGTTTTTTCCTGGTGCTTTCCATCGTCACCTCGAACGTGGCGGCCCGCATCCGCCAGCAGGTGGACATGGCTCGAACCAGCAATCGAAGGGTTGTAAATCTTTACGATTTCAATCGCCGGATCGCGGGCGCGGCCGGGCTGGACGATGTCCTGTGGGCGGTGGTCCATCATGTGGCGGCCACGGTGGGCGGGCAGTCGCTGGTGCTGATCCCCCAAGGCGAGACCCTGAGTGTCATGGCGGGGTATCCGCCCGAGGATGCCCTGGACGACAAATCCCTGGCCGCCGCCCGCTGGGCCTGGGATCACGGCAGCCCGGCCGGCCGGGGGTCGGCCACCTTGCCCGCCGCCGACTGGCTGTTCTTGCCCATGCGCACGGGGCGTGGCCCCGTGGGGGTGCTGGGGATCCGGCTGGGCGCGGGGCAATCCCTGATCGCCCCCGAACAGGGGCGCCTGATCGAAACCCTGGCCGACCAGGGGGCCGTTGCCATCGAGCGGACCACCCTGGTCGCCGATATCGAGAAGGCGCGCCTCGCGACCGAGACCGAGCGCCTGCGCACCGCCTTGCTGTCGTCGTTATCTCATGATCTGCGCACCCCCCTGGTGTCGATCCTGGGGGCGGCGACCAGTCTTTCCGCCTACGACGCGACGCTCAGCACCCGGCAGCGCCTGGATCTGGTGCAAACCATCCAGGAGGAAGCGGAACGGCTGAACCGTTTTGTTCAGAACCTGCTCGACATGACGCGCATCGGCGCCGGGGCCTTGAAACCCAGGACCGACTGGGTGGATCTGTCCGACATCGTTTCCGCCGCGGTGGCCCGCGCCAGCCGCATGCTGCGCCGACGGCCCTTGCGCCTGGATCTGGATCCGCTGCTGCCATTGATGGCACTGGATCCCGTTTTGATGGAACAGGTGTTCTTTAATCTGATCGACAATGCCTGCAAGTATTCCCCCGAGGGGACGGCGATCACGGTGTGGGCCCGGCGCCGTCCCACCCATGTGGTGATCGAGGTCTGCGACCTGGGTCCCGGCATTCCCGAAGCCGACCGCGAACGGGTGTTCGACATGTTCTACCGGGTGCAGGCCAAGGACAGCCAGACGGCGGGAACCGGGCTGGGGCTTGCCATCTGCCGGGGCATCGTCGAGGCTCATGGGGGAAGGATCTCGGCCCAGTCGGGCATCAACGACGCGGGAACATGCATCGTCATGACCCTTCCGGCGGGCGAGGAGCCGGCGGTGCCCGATCAGGGGGACGGAGATGGCCAAAATCCTGATCATTGACGACGAGCCCCAGATCCGCCGCTTCCTGAGCATCAGCCTGGGGGCGAACGGCCACGAGGTCGTGGAAAGCGACTCAGGCCAGGATGGCATCGCCACCGCGCTGCGTGAAAGCCCCGACCTGGTGATCTTGGACCTGGGGCTGCCCGACCGCGATGGCCAGGACGTGATCACCGCCTTGCGTGCCAGCGGGCCGGTGCCGATCATCGTCCTGTCGGTCCGCTCGGGGGAACGCGACAAGGTCGAGGCCCTCGACCGGGGCGCCGACGATTACGTGACCAAACCATTTGGCATCGCCGAACTGATGGCGCGGATCCGGGCGGCCTTGCGTCCGCGTCCGGGCACCGGCGTCCGGGCCCCCGGCCCCCTGGTCGTGGGCGGCCTTTGCATTGATCCGGAACACCGTCGGGTTACCCGGGACGGGGTTCCCGTGCCCTTGTCGCGCAAGGAATACGCCTTGCTGTCGCTGCTCGCCCGCCACGCCGATCACGTGCTGACCCACGCCGAACTGCTGCGCACGGTCTGGGGCGAGGCTCATGTTCACGACACGGCATACTTGCGAGTCTACATCAAGCAGCTTCGCCAGAAACTCGAACCGGACCCTGCCTTGCCCACCCTTATCCTCACGGAACTGGGCGTGGGCTACCGGCTGCGCACCCTTTCGGGCGACGCCGGCTGATCCCTGGCCGTGTGTTTTCGCGGCCTGGGCCAAGGTCATGAACGCCGACCGCCTCGCGTGCATTCTTGAGACCTGAAGGCGGAAAGGGGCCCGGGGCTGTCGTGGCTTTCCCGGGCCCTGATCCTTGTTCTTGTCCGGCCCGGGGCTCGGGCGAGTCATACCAA
>NZ_BJZO01000072.1 GCF_007992075.1 Pararhodospirillum oryzae | reverse complement strand
ACCTGGAACGGCTTGCGGGACGGGAGGGGGGGCGGCATACTCCGGCCCTCTTTCTTTCGGGATGACAGCAGGTCGAGGCGCCACAATGCTCATGGATAAGGACAGCACATCGTTGGCCGGGAACGCCGCCAAGGGCGAAGGCTCCGGACAGCGCAAGCGCGGTGCCGTCTTCCCCTTCTCCGCCATCGTTGGCCAGGACGAAATGACCCTGGCCCTTCTGATCGCCGCCGTTGATCCCGCCATTGGCGGCGTGATGGTGTTCGGCGATCGCGGTACCGGCAAGTCCACCGCCGTGCGTGGCCTGGCCGCCCTGCTGCCGCCCATGCCGGTGGTCAAGGGCTGCCCCTATGGCTGCGATCCGGCCGGCGACCTCAGCCGCTGCCCGGCCGGGTGCGAAACCCACAAGATCGAAGGCACCTTGGTTGAAGACAGCGTGCCCGTGCCCGTGGTCGATCTGCCGCTGGGCGCCACCGAGGACCGCGTGGTCGGCGCGCTGGATCTGGAACGCGCGCTGACGCGTGGCGAAAAGGCGTTCGAGCCCGGCCTTCTGGCCAGCGCCAACCGGGGCTTCCTGTACATCGACGAAGTGAACCTGCTTGAGGATCACCTGGTCGACCTGCTCTTGGACGTGGCCGCCTCGGGCGAAAACGTGGTCGAGCGCGAGGGTCTTAGCATTCGCCACCCGGCCCGCTTCGTGCTGATCGGCTCGGGCAACCCGGAAGAAGGCGAGCTGCGCCCGCAGCTCCTGGACCGCTTCGGCCTGTCGGTCGAGGTGCGCACGCCGACCGATCTCAAGGTCCGCGTCGAGGTGGTGCGCCGCCGCGATGCCTTCGAGCGCGATCCGGCCGGCTACGTCGCCCAGTGGCGCGCGGCCGACATGGCCATCCGCGACCGTCTGCTGGCCGCCAAGGCCCGCCTGGCCTCGGTCGTCGTTCCCGACGCCGAGCTGGAGCGCGCCGCGCGCTTGTGCATGGCGCTGGGCACCGACGGCCTGCGTGGCGAGCTGACCTTGATGCGCGCCGCCCGCGCCGTGGCCGCCCTGGATGGCGACGAGGAAGTGACCGTTGAGCACCTGCGCCGCGTCGCCCCCCCCGCCCTGCGCCACCGCCTGCGCCGTGATCCGCTCGACGAATCGGGCTCGACCACCCGCGTGCTGCGCGCCATGGAGGAAGTGCTGGGGTCATGATGACGGAAGCCGCCGACGACCCCCTGATGGACAGCGTCGTCTCGCCCTGGGACGAGGCCCTGGTGGCCGCGACGCTGTTTGCCGTCGATCCCCTGGGTATCGGCGGCATCCGGGTGCGGGCCCTGCCGGGGCCCGTGCGCGAGCGCTGGCAGCAGTTCATCACCGCCTTGCTGCCCCCCGACCGGCCGCCGCGCCGGGTGCCGATCGGCATTTCCGATGACCGGCTGCTGGGGGGGCTGGACCTGACCGCGACCTTGCAAAGCGGCCGCCCGGTGGCCCGGGCCGGCCTGCTGGCCGAGGCCGACGGCGGGGTGTTGCTGCTGCCCATGGCCGAGCGCGTGGAACTGGGGGTGGCGGCGCGTCTGGCCGCGACCTTGGACACCGGCGAGGTCATCGCCGAGCGCGAGGGGCTGACCTTGCGTTCGGCGGCACGGGTGGGGGTGATCGCCTTCGACGAAGCCGGCGACGACGACGAACGCATGGCGGAAGCCCTGCTGGACCGTCTGGCCATCCACCTCGACCTGACCCGCCTGGGGCACCGCGATGCCCCGGAAACCGAGGCCGACCGCGAGGCCGTGGCCAAGGCCCAGCAGCTTTTCCCCGCCGTGACCATTCCCGACGACGCGGTGGAAGCCGTGGTCGCCACGGCGATGGCGCTGGGCGTGTTCTCGCTGCGCGCGCCCTTGCAGGCCGTGCGCGTGGCCCGGGCCGCCGCCGCCCTGGATGGTCGCGTCACGGTGGACCAGGACGACGTGGTGATGGCGGTGCGCCTGGTGCTGGGGCCGCGCGCGACCCAGATGCCCGCGCCGCCGCCCGAGGACGATCAAGAGGAGCCGCCGCCCCCCGAGCCGCCGCCCGAGGGCGAGCCGCCCGAGCCGCCGCCCGAGAATCCCGAGCAGGAAGAACAGCCCTCGCTAGAGGAAATTCTTCTGGCCGCCGCCAAGGCCGCGGTGCCGCCGGGGCTGCTCGCGCGGTTGCAGGCCGGGGGCAGCCGCCGCCGTCCGGGCCGGGCCGGCAAGGCCGGGGCCAACGCGCCCACGGCGGGCCGGGGGCGTCCGATCGGGGTGCGGGGCGGGCCGTTGAAGCCCGGCGCGCGCTTGAACCTGATCGCCACCTTGCGCACCGCCGCGCCGTGGCAGCGGGTACGCCGTCAGGCGCTGGAAGCGGCCCTGGAGCCGGGCCGGGTGTTGCCGCCGGTGCTGGTGCGCCCCGAGGACTTCCGCTTCACGCGCTACCGCAAGCGCACGCCAACCACCACCGTGTTTGTTGTCGATGCCTCGGGCTCGGCGGCCATGCACCGGCTGGCCGAGGCCAAGGGCGCGGTGGAACTGCTGCTGGCCGACTGCTACGTGCGCCGCGACCAGGTGGCCCTGGTGGCCTTCCGGGGCAAGGGGGCCGAGCTTTTGCTGCCGCCCACGCGCTCGCTGGTGCGCGCCAAGCGTGGCTTGGCCGGGTTGCCGGGTGGCGGGGGCACGCCGCTGGCGGCGGGCATCGAACTGGCCGGGCAGATCGCCGAGGCGGTGGCGCACCGGGGCGAAACGCCGGTGCTGGTGTTCCTGACCGACGGCCGCGCCAACGTGTGCCGCAATGGCCTGGGCGGGCGCGTCCAGGCCCAGGAAGAAGCCCTGAAGGAAGCGCGGCAGGTGCGGGCCAACGGCTTCACCGCCTTGATGGTCGACATGGCGCCCCGTCCCGACGAAAAGGCGCGCCAGATTGCCCTGGAAATGGACGCGCGCTATCTGCCGCTGCCCTACGCCGACGCCAACGCGATTTCGGTCGCGGCGCGCGCGGTGGCCGGCGACTCGGGGGGCGGGCCCCCGCGTCGCGCCCAGGGCAAGGGCTGATGGCGTCGGGCCGGCGCCTGGACTGGCAGCGGGACGGCCTTGACTGGCCGAACCGCGACGCCAGTTCGTTCGTGTCGGCCGCCGGCCTGCGCTGGCATGTCCAGCAGGCCGGCCAGGGCCCCGTGTTGCTGCTGCTGCACGGCACGGGGGCCTCCACCCATTCCTGGCGGGCCCTGTTGAGGCCGTTGGCCCGGCATTTCCGGGTGGTGGCGCCCGATCTGCCCGGGCATGCCTTCACCGATCCGCTGCCCTTGCACCGCCTGAGCTTGCCCGGCATGGCCGGAGCCGTCACCGCCTTGCTGCGCCGGCTGGACGTGGCGCCCGCGTTCGTGGTCGGTCACTCGGCCGGGGCGGCGGTGGCCTTGCGCATGACCCTGGACGGCGGCATGGCCCCCCAGGGGATCATCAGCCTCAACGGGGCGCTCAAGCCCTATGGCGGCTCGGCGGGACGGGTGTTCTCGTCGATGGCCAAGGTCCTGTTCGCCAATCCGCTGGTCCCTTGGATGTTCGCCTGGAGTGCCGGCGACGGCGGCCGGGCCGAACAGGTGATCCGCAACACGGGCTCAAGCCTCGATCGCGAGGGGATGGCCCTTTATGCCCGCCTGTTCCAGTCCCCCAACCACGTGGGCGGCGCGCTGGGCATGATGGCGGGATGGGATCTGACCACCTTGAACCGCGACCTGCCGCGCTTGCGGGTGCCGTTGCTGCTGGTGGGGGCCGAGCGCGACCGCGCCGTGGCGCCCAGCCAGGCCGAACGGGTGACCACCCTGGTGCCCGGGGCGCGGTCGCTGATTCTTCCCAACCTGGGCCATCTGGCGCACGAGGAAAACCCTCAAGCCGTGTGCGATCTGATTTTGGCCGAGGCCCGGCGCGTGCACGTTCTGCCGCCCGCCTGACCGGGTTCCGCCGCCGGCCTGACCGGGGCCAGTCCCCTTTTTTCGACCTTTTTTCCCGTCCCCCTTGCTGAGCGGATCATCCCCGCCCGGGCCGGGCTCCGTTCGCCTCACGTGGAAGGGGACGGAGCCCGGATCCCTTTGCGTGGGGTTTTTCACACGCCCAGGTAGGGGGGCACGCCAACGTCGGGGGTGGCCTGGGCGCTGGAACGCGAGCGCGCGCGCAGGCGGGGCGTCACCGCGTGGATCAGCCAGTTGCGGATTTCCAGGCGGCGGGTCGCGGTGTTGAGGACATCGGCATCAATGCCGAACTGCCAGGCCAGATCCAGGCGGGTGGGCTCGGCGGCCAGGGCGCGCAGGGCACTGCCGTGGGCCAGGGCGGCGGCCTCGTCCTTGTAGAAGCCTTCGTCGATCAGGCGTTCGCGCAGGCGCTCCAGGGTGCGGGCGACCTCGGGCAGATCGAATTCGGGATGATACTGCACCCCCCAGAACACGCCGGCGCCGTGGCGGATCTCGGCGGCCTGGACCGCGCTGTGGCCGTTGGTGGCCAGGACCAGGGCGCCGCTGGGCAGGCGGTCCACCTCGTCCTCGTGCACGGCCAGGGCGTCCCAGGCGGTGGCACGGCCGGCCAGCAGGGGATGGCGGATGCCGGCATCGGTGACGGTGATCTTGCGCGCGATGCCGACCTCGCGGCCGCGCGGGTTGCGGCGCACCGAGCCGCCGGCGGCGGCGGCGGCGACCTGCAGGCCCCAGCAACTGCCGAGGAAGGGCACGCCGGCTTCGAACACGGCGCGGGCAAGGGCGATCTGGGCTTCGACCGCCGGGCCGCCGACCGGGATGTTGAGGGCCGAGCCGCCCAGGACAACGCCATCGGTGTCGGCCAGGGTCAGGCCATCGGGCAAGGTGGTTTCGCCGTCGGCGGGACGCACGATGACGAAGGCGCTGCCCGGCCACTCTTCTTGCAGCACCTGCCCGTACTGTTCGGCGAAGGGCTCGGCCCCGGTTTGGGCCATGCGCTCGATCGTGGCCTGGGTGTTGCCTTCGATAACCAGGAACAGGGGACGGTGGGTCACGGCGCGGGAACCTTTCCAGGCAAGGGGGCGGCCTATCCGAGGGCCGGCGTCAAAGGACCGGGGCGTCGACCGGGGGCGTCAAGGCGGGGTCCTCCACCTCGACCACCCATAAATCAGGATCGGTGCGACGCTGGCGGTCCAAATACGCGTCCGCGACGGTTTCGTCTACGGGTTCGGGGCCCGTGGCGCGCAGCCAGGCGGCCTGACCCTGGCCATCGCGCACCGGAGCAAGCACCACGCAGCCCCGGGCCAGCCCGTTCAGCTTGATGAACACGGTGCCGGCGTCGGGGTCGCCCCGCACCACCTGGAAGGCGGGCGTGCCGTGGGCGTGGCAGCGGCGCAGCAAGGCGGCGACGACCAGGCGGGCGGTGGGACGGGGGGGGGAAGGGGACTCCATGACGGCTCCGGGCAACGCGGTGGGGGAGGGCCGGGAAGGCCAAGCCCTGACCTTTCTCTATGGCACGGCGGACCGTGGTCGGGGGAGTCCCTTGTTTCATCGCAACGAGTGGGGTAGGTATGCCGGGTCCTGGGGAGAGACCCCGGGGGATCAACGTGGCGTTATCCAGGGATCGTTTTCCGGGGAATGCCGTCGGGTTCGCGGGACGCCGCGACGCTTTTGAGTCCGGGCGTGATCAGGGGGGGCATTCGAACCGACCTCGGGGCGGGGGGGCCGTCGAAGGAGGCGTGTCGGTCGGTGGAGAGGGCCTGAAGCCCTGGTCCAGGAAACAGTCCGAGGACCTCCGGGGCGGGGAGGTCGGGGTCAACCTCGAAGAGGGGGAGCGGCAGGCATGACGACGCTCAACGGATCCGCCTTGAAGGTCCTTGTGGTGGACGATAACGCGGAAATGCGTCTGTTGATGCGTTCGCTTCTGGAATCGGCCGCGGTGGCGGAAATCCGCGAAGCCGGCAGTGTTGACTCCGCGTGGGAAGCACTGGCCGGGTGGCGGCCCGACATTGCCCTGGTCGATTACCAGATGCCCGGGACCGAAGGCGGCCGCCTGATTGAATGGATCCGCGCCGCCCCCGATCCCACCTTGGCCCGCCTGCCGGTCATCATGATCACCGGCCACTCGGCGAGCGAGACCCTGGCCCGGGCGACCGCCAGCGGGGCCAATGATTTCATCGTCAAGCCGTTCAACGCCCGGGTCTTGCTTTCGCGCATCGAGCGCTGCTTGCGCGATCCCCGCACGATCGCCGACATGGTGTCGGAGCGCCATCGGGGGTCCGCGCCGGAGGGGGCGTGAAGACCGCCGCCCCTGCTTCCCCGGGGCCCGCGCGCGACCTTGGCCCCGAGGGATGGGTGAGCCGGCTGGCGCGACGCATCCGCCGCACCCAGGGCGCGCCCGTGCTCCTGACCGTGACCGTGGGCGTGCTGTTCGCCATGGGGTGGAGCGTGGTCGAGAACCGGCGCGCGGTCTTGAACCAGGCGGCCGAGCGCCTGAACCTGGAAACCCAGGCCCAGGCCGTTCATCTGGAAACGCTTCTGTCGACCGGCCTGGGGCGCCTGGGCGCGGGCCTCGCCGCCGAGGTGGCCCGGATCCGTCGAACCGGCCCCGCGCCACCGCTGGATCAGGCGCTGGACATGGCCTTGCTGCACGCGCCGGGCGTGACCGGGGTCACCGTGCGCGACGGTTCCAGCACCGTGATCGTGGACTGGCGTCGCGCGTTTCCCGTCCCCGGCACGGCCCCCGTTGCCCTGCCTCCCCTTGCCTGGGAACCGGGCCCCGGCAAGGGGGAGCTGATTTCCGATATTCCATCCGGAGGGCATTCCACCACCCTTTCCCTGGTGGTGGACGCGAAGCGGGTCCTGGGAACCGTGGTCGGGGAGACGCGTCCGCCGACGAGTTGCGTGGGCCTGTACGCGGGCGTGCACGAGGTTGTTCACCTGGGGTTCTGCCCCGCCCAAATTCTGACGGCCTGGAGCGGGCGGGCGGGGGCCTCGGGTGGGGTCTGGATGGATCAGAACTGGATCTTCGCCGTGTATCCGGTGGGCGGAACCGGTCTTGTCCTGGCGGCCGGGATCCCCGAGGAGCCGCTTCTGGCTCACTGGCGGCGCGATTCGACCCTGGTGGGCGTGCTGGGGGTCATCCTGGCGGCTGGCATGGGAATTACCTTGCTGACCATGCTTTCGCAGACCGCGCGGGTCCTGGCCTCGGAGGACGCGTTGCGCCAGCGCGAACGCCAGTTGTCCCACGCGCTGCAAGGATCGGGGGTCGGGTTTTGGGAATGGCGGCCCGATCCGGCGCCGGGGCTGTTGCTCCTGTATGAAGGGGCGATCGCGGGCGAGCATCTGGCGTGGAGCAATTTTCTTGAACGGGTCTGGCCCCAGGACCGCATCCGGGTGCGCCGGGCCTTCGAAAGCCATCTGGACGCCCCGCAGGCTCCCCTGGACGTGCGCTTTCGCCTGGATCTTGGAGACGCGCGGCCCATCTGGGTGCGCCTGCAAGGCCGGGCGGTGGAAACGGAAGGGGGACGCCGCCCCCTGCGCCTGACCGGGCTGTGGTCCGACATTTCCGAGCAGACGGCCGCCGATCTGGAACGCCGGCGCCTGGCGGTGGCGATGGAAAGCAGTCCGCTCGCGGTGCTGACCAGCGACCCGCGCGGCCTGGTCGAGGTCGCGAGCCGGAAAATCGAGGCCATGACCGGGCTGGCTCCGGAACTGCTGGCCGGGCGGCCCCTGGTTGATCTGTGGGACGACGAAACCCCTGCTTCGACCCGCGCCGCCCTGGCCAGTGCCCTGGACAAGGGGCAGCCCTGGCAGGGGGAGATGGTCTCGCGCCATCCGGGCTCCGATCGCATGATCTGGCAGCGGGTTTCCCTGTCGCCCATTCGCGACACGGAAGGCGGCCTCACCGGGTTCGTGTCGGTGCACGAGGATGTGACCGAGCATCACGTGCTGCAAGAGCGGCTGGAGCTTCAGATCTCGACCGTCAACGCGGTGCTGGACGCGGCGCCCAGTGGCATCCTGGTGGCGGATACCGAGGGGCGGCCGCGCCTGATCAACCAGCGTCTGCGCTGGACCTGGGGGTTGCATCCGTCGCAGATCCAGACCGATCAGCCCTGGGCCCTGTTCTCGACCCTGGCGGCGCAGGTGGTCGATCCGCCCGATTTCCTGGAAACGGTGCGTGCCTTGAGCGCGAGCCCCGGAGAAAGCGAAGTCGGCTGCGATCTGCGCCTGGGGGACGGGCGCGTCATCGAACGCCATTCGATGGCGATTTTCGGCGACGACGGGGTGAGCTGGGGACGGGTGTGGTTCTTTACCGACGTCACCGAGCACAAGCGGGTCGAGCGGGCCCTGTCCGACCAGCTGGAGTTCCAGCATACCCTGGTCAACACCCTGCCCAACCCGGTTTTCTACACCGACCGCGCGGGCCGGGTGCTGGGGTGCAACCGGGCCTTCGCCGATTTCCTGGGCCTGACCCCCGAAGCGGTCTTTGGACTGACCTTGGAGGATCTGTTTGACCGCCCCTGCGCCGAGGATCTTGGCGCGCAGGATAGCGCGCTGATGGCGCAAGGGGGCTTGCGCTTTTTCGAGATCACCTTGACCGACGTGCACAAGATCGCGCGCTCGCTGGCGGTGGCCAAGGCGGCGTTCACCGATGCCCAGGGCCAGGTGAACGGCGTGGTTGGCGTGCTCACCGATATCACCGACCTCAAGCGCGTGGCCGAGGAGCTGCGCCGGTCGAACCAGGAACTGGAGCAGTTCGCCTACGTGGCTTCCCACGACCTGCAAGAGCCGCTGCGCATGGTGTCCAGCTACCTGGGCCTGCTCAAGCGCCGGTATGGCGATTGCCTGGGCGCGGACGCCGACGAATTCATTGGCTTCGCCATCAATGGCGCCCACCGGATGCAGGCCCTGATCCACGACCTGCTGCAGTTTTCGCGCATCGATACCCGGGGCAATCCGCTGGCGCCGGTGGCCTCGGCCGAGTGCGTGCGCCTGGCCACCGAAAACCTGCGCATTGCCATCGACGAGGCCGACGCGGTGATTGAAACCGGGCCGCTGCCCCGGGTGCTGGCCGATGGCGCCCAGTTGACCAGCCTGTTCCAGAACCTGATCGGCAACGCCATCAAGTATCGCTCCTCCGAGCGGCGGCCGCACGTGCGGGTGGGCGCCGAGCAGAAGGGCGAGAACTGGGAATTCCACGTGACCGACAACGGCATTGGCATCGACCCCCGGTTCGCCGAAAAGGTTTTCATGATTTTCCAGCGCCTGCAAACCCGCGAGCGCTACGAGGGAACCGGGATCGGTCTGGCGCTGGCCAAGAAGATCGTCGAGCGCCACGGCGGGCGCATCTGGCTGGAAGGCGCGGAAGGGGTCGGCACCACCTTTCGCTTCACCTTGCCCGTGATCGTGGGGGATGAGGGAGAGGGCGTTCCCGGTCGTGGATAGGCTCCCGGGGGGCCGGGCCGGAACCTTTCACACCCCGGGAAGACCCTTATGGGCGAAAGACACCTTGCCTTTGCTCGCCCGTCGCGTATTCTCGAAGCAATCCAAGGCGCGACTCCGGGGGGATATACACCGGAAATGAGCATTTTTGGTAAAATTGTCGGGGGAGTCGGCGGGTTTTTCGTCGGGGGGCCCCTGGGAGCGGTACTGGGGGCTGCGGCCGGCCATGCCTACGACCGCATGCGCGCGGAAGGCCAGGAAACCTACGGGCCCGACGAAGGCGTGAAAAGCGGATCAGCCTTTGAACGCGCCAACGACGCCGCCCGCCAGATGGCGTTCAGCGTCGCGGTCATCGCGCTGTCGGCCAAGATGGCCAAGGCCGACGGGGTGGTGAACCAGGAGGAAATCGACGCTTTCAAACGCGTCTTTCGCATCCCCTCCCAGGAAATGGGCGCGGTCGGCCTTCTGTTCGATCACGCCCGGCGCAGTCCCGACGGCTACGAGGTCTATGCCCGCCAGATCGCGCGCATGTTCGCGGACAGCCCCCAGGTTCTGGAAGAACTCCTGGGCGCCTTGTTCGTGATCGCCCAGGCCGATGGCCGCCTGCATCCCAGCGAGCTGGCCTTCCTGCGCCGGGTGGCCGATCTGTTTGGCCTGCCCGCGCGCGACTTTGAACGCATCCGCGCGACCCACGGCACCGGACAGAGCAATCCCTACGAGGTGCTGGGGGTGACCCCGGACATGGACGCCGCCGCCATCCAGGCCGCCTACCGCACGCTGGCGCGCGAAAATCATCCGGACCGCCTGATCGCCCAGGGCATGCCCCCCGATTTCATTGATCTTGCCACCCGCAAGATGGCCACCATCAACGCGGCCTATGAAACCCTGTCGCGTCGCCCGTCCTCGGGCGCGTAAAGGGACGCCCGTCCTCGGGCGCGTGAGAGCCTGGGTCTCCCCCGGTGGCCCTTGGTCGCGCGCCGGTCCCGGACGGGGAGGGGGCCTCAGGAGGAGGCGGCGGCGGCGCCGCAGCAGCGTTTGTACTTCTTGCCCGATCCGCACGGGCACGGGGCGTTGCGGGCCACCGGAGGCGGAGTGAACGCCTCGGGGGCGGGGCCGGCCTGGCGGCGCGAGCGCCAGTAGTCCTGGATCGCGGCCGTGCAGGGGCCGATCAGGGTCGCGGCCGTCGTTTCCAGGAATTCGTCGGTTTCCCCATCCTCGACCAGCAGGTGACGGCCCTGCTCATCGGTGCACAGGGACAAAATGGGGGCCAGGAGCAAGCCCGCGTCCTCGTCGGCGATCAGGGGGGCCCAGGCCTCGGGGCGCAAGCTCATGCCATCAAGAAAACCTTCCGCCCAGTCATCGGCGACCAGGGCGCCGTCGTCGCCATGGGCGAGAACCGGCATGTAGCGATCGGGATCGTCCTCCAGGCCGAGCAAGATGGCATTGACCCGGGCCAGCAGGGCCTCGACAAAGCGTCCGGCGGCGGCCGGGGTCGAGAAATGGGGGCCGGCGCCGTCCCACAGCAAAGGCAGCCATTCGGCCGGAGGCACCCGCTCGGGCCCCACCGCCAGGGCGGTGAGAAAGCCATCCAACTCGGACAGGCTCATGACCGGTCCGCCC
Source organism: Pararhodospirillum oryzae (assembly GCF_007992075.1). GTDB lineage: Bacteria > Pseudomonadota > Alphaproteobacteria > Rhodospirillales > Rhodospirillaceae > Pararhodospirillum > Pararhodospirillum oryzae. The sequence continues at coordinate 7,839 of NZ_BJZO01000072.1, read as the reverse complement.
CCGGCACGCAAGGCCTCGTCGAGGGCGGTCAGGACCGGATCGTCGTGCAAATCGCTGTGCGCCGGGCTCATGGCCGTCTTCCTTATGACTATCAGGGGGCGTTGTCAGGACGGGGGCGCGCTGGCGGGCAGGTCCCGGTCGCCCTCGTTCCGGGAGGGGACGCTTCTGGGGTCCACCAGGGGCGGGCGGCTTTCGTCCCCGCAATACAGCGCGTGCAACGCTTGCAGCACCGCCCGCGCCTCGGGGCCGCGCAACGAATAATGGATGGTCTGCGCCTCGCGCCGGGTCTGCACCAGGTTGTCCCGGCGCAACCGGGCCAGATGCTGCGAAAGCGCCGACTGCGACAGGCCCACCACCTGTTCCAGCTTGCCCACGCACATTTCGCCGCGCAAAAGCTGGCACAAAATCAACAACCTGTGCTCGTTGCTCATGGCCTTGAGCAACGCGCTGCCCTGGCGGGCGTTGCGGCGGAAGTGGTCAATGTCGGGATCGGAAAGCCGATCCTGCGCGACGGGGGCGTGGGGCGCGTGGTCCATGGGGTCCTTCCCGACCGTGAACGGGTACTCTAGGAGAGCGGATTGAACAGGGCAAGAGGGGGGAATCGCTCCTCTTGCGCTTTATCAGCAAAACCTGAAATAAGGAACTGGGGGCTGCCCCATACAAGATCAAAAAATGACGTTTCGGGAGGTTCGTCCCATGACCACGCTGCTTGTTTCTCATCACGCGTGCATCGATCACGACCCAGGGGCCTTCCACCCCGAAAGCCCGCAACGATTGCGGGCCATCCAGCGGATTCTGGAAGGCGAGGATTTCATGCTGCTTGATCGCGTGGAAGCGCCGCATGTGACCCGCGATCAACTGGCCCGCGTGCATCCCCTGTCCCATATCGAATCCATCCTGGACAACGTTCCGCGCGAGGGCGTTCACCACGTTGACCAGGACACCATCTTGTCCCCCGACTCCGGGGAAGCCGCCTTGCGCGCCGCCGGGGGCGTCATCCTGGCCGTGGACGAGGTGATGAGCGGGGTCTCGCGCAACGCCTTTGTCGCCGTGCGCCCCCCCGGACACCATGCCGAGCTGCACACGGCCATGGGCTTTTGCCTGTTCAACAACGTGGCCATCGGCGCCTATCACGCGCGCAGCCGCTGGGGGGTGGAGCGGGTGGCGGTGGTGGACTGGGACGTTCACCATGGCAACGGCACCCAGCACATTTTTTGGGATGACCCCAATTTGTTCTTTGCCTCGACCCACGAGGCGGACGCCTTTCCCTATACCGGCAAGGTCGAGGAAACCGGTTGTCGCGATAACATCGTCAACTGCCCGCTGCCCACCCGATCGGGGGGGGACGTCTTTCGCGAGGCCTTTGGCGAACGGGTGATTCCCGCCCTGGAAGCCTTCCGTCCCGACCTGATCTTGATCTCGGCCGGGTTCGACGCCCATGCCATGGATCCGATGGCCGACCTGAATCTGAAGGTCGCCGATTTCACCTGGGCCACCATGCAGGTCATGGATGTTGCAGAGAAAATTTGCAATAGCAGGGTGATTTCCGTCCTGGAGGGAGGGTACGAACTGACTGCCCTCGCTTCTTGCGTGTCGGCGCACGTGCGCACCTTGATGGACCATTAGGCCCCGAGGCCATCCAGGGGGGAGAACCAAAAGGCGGAATCGGGGCGAAATCGTTTCGCCCCGATCAGCCGGACGGTTGCCGGGGCCGGGAGCGGACGCTACAATCCGCGCCTTTCCAACCACCCATGGAACCCGATGTCCGATTCCGCCTCCTCGTCCGGCCCCTCCCAGGCCCCGGCCACCGACCGGGCGTCGGAAAAGGGGGATGCCGCCTCCGCCCTTGCCACCTTGACCTTCGAGCAGGCCCTGGCCGAGCTTGAAACCATCGTGCGCGAGTTGGAACAGGGCAGCGTCGATCTGGACAAGGCCGTGAGTGCCTACGAGCGTGGCGTTGCCTTGCGCCGCGCCTGTGAAACCCGCCTGGCCGAAGCGCGCATGACCGTCGAGCGCATCGCCGCCGAACCCGAGGGTTCCCCGACCACCCGCCCCTTCGACACGCCTTGACGTTCCCGGGTCCCCGCGCGCCGCGCGCGAGGACCCGGGAACGCCTGCCGAAGCGGCCTCCCTCTCCAGCATCTGAGCAAAACCAAGGGATGTGCAAACCGTGAGCCGCTTGAAGGATACCATGGCCGCCGAGGCCCAGGCCGTGAACGACCACCTGGACAGCCTGATGCCCACCAGCGGCGACCCCGAGGACCGGGTGGTCGAGGCCATGCGCTACGCCAGCCTGGACGGCGGCAAGCGGCTGCGTCCCTTCCTGGTTCTTCAGTCGGCCGGTTTGTTTTCGGTGGCCCGCACGTGCGCGCTGAACGTGGCCGCCGCCATCGAGATGGTGCATTGCTATTCGCTGGTCCACGACGACCTGCCGGCCATGGATAACGACGACCTGCGCCGGGGCCGCCCCACCACCCACCGCGCCTATGACGAAGCGACCGCCATTCTGGCCGGCGACGCCTTGCTGACCAAGGCCTTCGAGGTCCTGGCCCTGGGTGGCACGCACGCCGATCCGGCCGTGCGCAGCGACCTGGTGCTGGAACTCGCCCTGGCCTCGGGCGGGCGCGGCATGGTGGGCGGCCAGATGATCGACCTCATGGCCGAACGCGGCTTGCTCGACGGCGTGCAGGACGTGGCGGCCATCACCCGCATGCACACCATGAAGACCGGGCGCCTGATCAGCTTTTCCACCATCGCCGGCGCCATCCTGGGCAAGGCGCCCCGGCCCTTGCGCCACGCCCTGGCCGCCTACGCCCATGACCTCGGCCTCGCCTTCCAGATCGCCGACGATCTCCTGGACGTGGAAGGATCCACGGCCACCCTGGGCAAGACGGCGGGCAAGGATCAGGCCGCCGGCAAATCCACCTTCGTTTCCCTCCTGGGCCTGGACCGGGCCCGCGAGCAGGCCCGCGCCTTGTCCGAGCAGGCCGTCGGTCACCTGGATGTGTTCGACGAAAAGGCGGATCTCCTGCGCGAGGTCGCCCGTTTCGTCGTGGAACGCGAAAACTAAGGGGCTCCGGGGGCCCGACCCTTGCCACCACGGGGCCCCTGACTTGTCGAAAATGACACCGCCGTTGCCGATCATGCTTTTCCTTTTTCCCTCTCTCCTCTTCCAGGAGGCCACGTCGTGACCATGAAACCCGAGACGCCGTTGCTCGATACCGTGCATGACCCGGCGGACCTGCGGCGGTTCAGCACGGCTCAACTGGAGCAGCTGGCCCACGAGGTCCGCGCCGAAATGATTGATATCGTTTCGCACACCGGGGGGCACCTCAGCGCCGGGTTGGGCGTCGTGGAACTAACCGTGGCCTTGCACCACGTCTTCAACACACCCGACGATCGGTTGATCTGGGACGTGGGCCATCAAAGCTACCCGCACAAGATCCTGACCGGGCGGCGCGAACGCATGCGTTCCTTGCGTCAGGGCGGTGGGATCTCGGGCTTTACCTTGCGCGGCGAAAGCCCCTACGACCCGTTCGGGGCCGGCCATTCCTCGACCTCGATTTCGGCCGGCCTGGGCATGGCCGCCGCGGCCGAGCTGGTGGGCGACGACCGGGCGGTGATCGCCGTCATCGGCGATGGCTCGATGAGCGCCGGCATGGCCTTCGAGGCCATGAACAACGCCGGGGCCATGCGCTCGCGGCTGATCGTGGTGCTCAACGACAATGACATGTCGATCGCGCCGCCGGTCGGCGCCATGAGCGCCTACCTGTCGCGCCTGCTCAGCTCGAAAAGCTGGCTGTCGATCCGTGACCTGGCCAAGGAAGTCGCCTCGCACCTGCCGCCCCCCCTGGAGCGCACCGCGCGCCGGGCCGAGGAATACGCCCGCTCCTTCGTGACCGGCGGCGGCACCTTGTTCGAGGAACTGGGGTTCTATTACGTTGGTCCCATCGACGGCCACCGCATGGACCACCTGGTGCCGGTCATGCGCAACGTTCGCGACGGCCGGCGCGATGGCCCGGTGCTGATCCATGTCGTGACCCGCAAGGGCAAGGGCTACGCCCCGGCCGAGGCGGCGCCCGACAAGTACCACGGCGTTTCGCGGTTCAACGTGGTGACGGGGGTCCAGGACAAGGGCAAGTCCCAGGCTCCGGCCTATACCTCGGTGTTTGGCAAGGCCCTGCTGGCCGAGGCAACCCGCGATCCCCGCATTTGCGCCATTACCGCCGCCATGCCCTCGGGCACCGGCCTGGACCGTTTCGCCACCACCTTCCCCGATCGCTATTTCGACGTGGGCATCGCCGAACAGCACGCCGTGACCTTTGCCGCCGGGCTGGCGAGCGAGGGCCTGCGCCCGTTCGTGGCCATGTACTCCACCTTCCTGCAGCGCGCCTTCGACCAGGTGGTCCATGACGTGGCCTTGCAGAACCTGCCCGTGCGCCTCGCCATCGACCGGGCCGGCTTCGTGGGCGCCGACGGCGCCACCCATGGCGGCGTGTTCGATCTGGCCTTCCTGGGCTGCATTCCCAACATGGTCATCGGCTGCCCCGCCGACGAGGCGGAACTGGTGCGCATGGTCGCCACCGCCGCCGTTTACGACCAGGGACCGCTGGCCCTCCGCTATCCGCGCGGCGAAGGCGTGGGTGTCGAGATCCCCGAGGTGCCCGAGCCCCTGCCCATCGGCAAGGGCCGCGTGGTGCGCGAGGGCAAGAGCGTGGCCCTGCTGGCCCTGGGCACCCGCCTGGCCGACTGCCTCGCGGCCGCCGATCTGCTGGCGGCGCGCGGCCTGTCGGCCACCGTGGCCGATGCCCGCTTCGCCAAGCCCTTCGACGAAGAGCTGATCGAGCGTCTGGCCCGTTCCCACGAGGTGCTGGTGATCGTCGAGGAAGGCTCGGTGGGCGGCTTTGGCTCGATCGTGCTGACCTGGATGGCCAACCGGGGCTTGATGGATGGCGGCTTGAAAACCCGCCTTCTGTGCATCCCCGATCGCTTCTTCGAGCACGACAAGGCCGAGCGCCAGTGCGCGCTGGCGGGCATCGACACCCAGGCCATCATCGACGCGGTGCTGGGCTGCCTCAACCTCACCGACCAGACCGGGGAAGCCCAGGCCTGATGACCACGCGCGTGCGTCTGGACCAGGCCCTGGTCGAACGGGGCCTGGTGGAAAGCCGCTCCCGGGCCCAGGCCCTGATCCTGGCCGGCCTCGTCTATTCGGGCGAGCGCCGCCTGGACAAGGCCGGGGTGGCGATCGCGCCCGATCAGCCCTTGAGCGTGCGCGGCCAGGATCACCCCTGGGTCTCGCGCGGGGGCCTGAAACTGGCGGCGGGACTGGAGCGCTTTGGCCTGGACGTGACCGGCCGGGTCGCGGTGGACGTGGGCGCTTCCACCGGCGGCTTCACCGATGTGCTGCTGACCCACGGGGCGCGGCGGGTGTATGCCGTGGATGTCGGCTATGGCCAGTTGGCCTATAAGCTGCGCGAGGACCCGCGCGTGGTGGTGCTGGAGCGCACCAACGCCCGCGCCCTGACGGGGAGCGAAATCCCCGATCCGGTCGAGGTGGTGGTGTGCGACGCGAGCTTCATCGGGCTGCGCACCGTGCTGCCGGCCGCGCTGGCGCTCGCGGTTCCGGGGGCGGTGCTGGTCGCCCTGATCAAGCCTCAGTTCGAGGTCGGCCGGGGCCGGGTGGGCAAGGGGGGCGTGGTGCGCGATCCCGCCTTGCATGCCGAAGTGTGCGAGACCATCCAGGACTGGCTGGCGGGCCTGCCCGGGTGGACGGTGCTGGGGGTGACGCCAAGCCCGATCACCGGCCCCGAAGGCAACATCGAATTCCTGATCGGGGCTCGCTATCAGCCCGACTCGCCACACGCACCCGGCCTTGCCGTGGACCCGCCTTCGGGGGCGTGATCGCCAGGGGTGGCCTTCCCGTGGTCGCGGTCAGGGAAAGAACAGCTTCACGAAAATCGCCGTCTGCAAGGTCAGAAGCGCGCCCAGGATCCAGCGCACGACGATGGTTTCCGTTTTCAGCGGCGCGATTTCGGCCCGGAGCGCGCTGTTTCCCGCGCTGATTTCCGCGCGCAGGGCGTTGTCGCCCTCGGCTATTTCCGCCTTCAGCTCGCTGACGGCGCGGGTGATTTCGCCCCGGAGCGTGTTTTCGGTCTCCAGAAGGGCGGTGCGCAGGGCGTTGTCGCCCTCGGTGATGGCGGCGCGCAGGGAACTGTCGGTTTCGGCGATTTCCGCCTTCAGCTCGCCGACGGCGCGGGCGATGTCGGCCTTCAGCTCGCTTTTCACCGCGTTGAGGTCGGCGACCGTGGCCGCCTGATCCTCCATGAACGCGGCCAGGGCTTCCACCTGGGCGCGGGTGAAGCCGGCTTCCTCAAGACGAAAGGCGTGCACGGTCATGGGGGGAGCCTTTTCAAAATCCGACCCCCCCCATGATGGGGATTCTCCGCGTCCCGGGCAAGGGCGCGGATCAGGCGCCTTTTTCCACGCGCACCAGGGCGTGACGCTTCTTGCCCGCGCTCAGCTTGATGACGCCGTCGCGCAGGTCATCGGGGCCCAGGACGCGCCCGGCCTCGCTCACCGCTTCGTCGTTCACGCGCAAGCCCCCCTCGGCGATCAGGCGCTTGACCTCCTTGCCGCTGGTGGCAAGGCCGGTCTGGCGCATCACCTCGGCCAGGGCCAGCCCGGCCGCGAGCGTGGCAGGGGCCACGCTCAGGGTCGGCAGGTCGTCGCCGGCGCCCCCTTGCTCGAACACCTGACGGGCGGTTTCGGCCGCCGCCAGGGCCGCCTCCTCGCCATGGGCCAGCGCGGTCGCGTGGTGGGCCAGGATCTTCTTGGCTTCGTTGATCTCGGCGCCGCCGAGGGCTTCGAGGCGGGCGATTTCGTCGAGCGGCAGTTCGGTGAACAGGCGCATGAAGCGCCCGACGTCCGCATCCTCGGTGTTGCGCCAGAACTGCCAGTAGTCATAGGGGGCGAGACGGGCGGCGTTGAGCCATACGGCGCCTTGCGCCGTCTTGCCCATCTTGGCGCCCGAGGCGGTGGTGATCAGCGGGCTGGTCAGGCCAAACAGCTCGGTCCCGGCCAGACGCCGGCCCAGGTCGGTGCCGCTGACAATATTGCCCCACTGGTCGGAGCCGCCCATCTGCAGCCGCACGCCCACGCGCTTGGACAGCTCCACGAAGTCGTAGGCCTGAAGAATCATGTAGTTGAATTCCAGGAACGACAGGGGCTGTTCGCGGTCCAGGCGCAGGCGCACCGACTCCATGCTCAGCATGCGGTTGACGGAAAAATGGCGCCCGACATCGCGCAGGAAGGGGATGTAGGCCAGGTCGTCCAGCCAGTCGGCATTATTGACCATCACGGCGCCGGTGCCACTGTCACCGAAGGTCAGGAAACGGTCGAACACCTGACGGATGCCCGCCATGTTCTCCCCGATCTGCTCGTCGGTGAGCAGGGGACGGGCCTCGTCGCGAAACGAGGGGTCGCCAATGCGCGTGGTGCCGCCGCCCATCAGGACCACCGGCCGGTGCCCGGTTTTTTGCAACCAGCGCAACAGCATGATCTGGAGCAGGCTGCCCACGTGCAGGCTGTTGGCCGTGCAATCAAACCCGATATACGCGCGAACCGACTCCTTGGCCATCAGGGCGTCCAGGGCCGCGAGGTCGGTGACCTGATGGACGAAACCACGCTGGTGCACAATCGCGAGAAAGTCGGAAGCAAGGGCGGTCATGGAACAGGATCCGTTTTTGCAGGGTCGGCGAGGGCAAGGAAAGGCTTGCGGGCAAGGGGTTCCTTTAGCACAGTGCCCCTCCGGCGACAATTGGATCCCAGGGCATGTGT
>NZ_BJZO01000071.1 GCF_007992075.1 Pararhodospirillum oryzae | reverse complement strand
GCCGCCGCGTCCGCAGGCCGGGCCGCGCCCGGTTGGGGGTCCGGCGCCGGTGGCTGGCGCGGGCGCCGAGGGGGGCCGTCCGGGCCCCCGTCCCGCGCCCACGACCGAGGGCCCGCGTCCCGGCCCGCGCCGCGACGAGGACGACGAGGACGGCCGCAAGAAGGTGGCGGGTCCCCGGGGAGGCGCCGTGCCCCCCAAGACCCCGCCCGTCAAGCGCGCCGAGCCCAAGCGCCGGGGCAAGCTGACGATTTCGGCCGCCCTGACCGGCGAGGAGCGTACCGAGCGCGGGCGTTCGGTGGCGGCCTTGCGTCGGGCCAAGCAAAAGGAAAAGCGCAAGGCCGAGGGCAACCTGCCGGTCGAGCGCGTGGTGCGTGACGTTGTCATTCCCGATACCATCACCGTGCAGGAACTGGCCAACCGCATGGCCGAGCGCGGCGCCAACGTGATCAAGACGTTGATGAAGATGGGGGTGATGGCGACCATCAACCAGACCATCGACGCCGATACCGCCGAGCTGGTGGTGGGTGAGTTTGGCCACCAGGTGCACCGCGTTTCGGATTCGGATGTCGAGCTGGGCCTGGTCGATACCGGGGACGAGCCCGAGGAGGCCCTGGTGTCCCGTCCGCCGGTGGTCACGGTCATGGGTCACGTCGACCACGGCAAGACCTCGCTTCTGGACGCCATGCGCTCGACCAACGTGGTCAGCGGCGAGGCGGGCGGCATCACCCAGCACATCGGTGCCTATCAGGTGATCCGCGACTCCGGCCAGCGCATCACGTTCATTGACACGCCGGGCCACGCCGCGTTCACCGCCATGCGGGCCCGAGGCGCCCGCGTGACCGATATCGTGGTGCTGGTGGTCGCGGCCAACGACGGCATCATGCCGCAGACGATCGAGGCCATTCGCCACGCCCGGGCCGCCAACGTGCCCATGGTGGTGGCGATCAACAAGATCGACCTGCCCGACGCCAATTCGAACAAGATCCGCCAGGACTTGTTGCAGCACGAAGTGGTGGTCGAGGACATGGGCGGCGACGTGCTGACCGTCGAGGTTTCGGCCAAGAAGCGCCTGAACCTGGAAAAGCTGGAAGAGGCGATCTTGCTCCAGGCGGAAATCCTGGACCTGAAGGCCAATCCGGACCGGGCCGGGCGCGGCGTCGTGGTTGAAGCCAAGGTCGAGAAGGGCCGGGGCTCGGTGGCCACCGTCCTGGTGTCGAAGGGCACCTTGCGGGTCGGCGACATCTTCGTGGCCGGCGCCGAGTGGGGCCGCGTGCGCGCCCTGGTCGACGATCGCGGCAACCGCGTGAACGAGGCGACGCCGGCCATGCCGGTCGAGGTTCTGGGCTTCCAGGGCACGCCGGCGGCGGGTGACGACTTCGTGGTGGTCGAGGACGAAAACCGGGCCCGCGAGGTTTCCGAATATCGTCAGCGCAAGGAACGCGAGGCGGCGCAGGTGCGCAGCGCGCGTTCGACCATGGAACAGATGTTCGAGCGCATCCAGGCCGGCGAGGCCCGGGAACTGCCGGTGGTCATCAAGGCCGACGTGCAAGGCTCGGTCGAGGCGCTGGTCGGCACCCTGGAGAAGCTGGGCAACGACGACGTCAAGATCCGGGTGCTGCACGCGGCGGTGGGCGGCATCAACGAATCGGACGTGACCCTGGCCAAGGCCTCGGACGCGCTGATCGTGGGCTTCAACGTGCGTGCGAACCCGCAGGCCCGCGACATGGCGCGCCGCGACGGGATCGAAATCCGCTACCACTCGATCATCTACGCGGTGGCGGACGAGGTGAAGGCGCTGCTCTCGGGCATGCTGGAGCCGACGTACAAGGAGCACTTCATCGGCTACGCCCAGATCCGCGAGGTGTTCAACATCACCAAGGTGGGCAAGGTGGCCGGGTGCATGGTCACGGAAGGCATCGTCAAGCGGGGCACCAAGGTTCGCCTGCTGCGCGACGACGTGGTCATCCACGAGGGCGCGCTGGCCCAGCTCAAGCGCTTCAAGGACGATGTCCGCGAAGTGCGCGAGGGCTACGAATGCGGCATGTCGTTCGAGAACTACAACGACATCCAGGTGGGCGACGTGATCGAGTGCATCGAGGTCGAGGAAGTGGCCGCGACCTTGTAACCAACGCCCGTTTTCTTCACCCCTCCCGGCCTTGCGAAAGGCCGGGAGGGGTGAAGGCGTTGTCGCATGGGCCCTGTTCAGAAGGCCTGACCTGACTTTGGGGCCGTCGGGCCCCTTGCGGGGGTACCCGGCCCGGGACCCCGCCGTTTTTCCACGAGGTCCAATCATGCCCCGATCGATCGGCAAAGCCCCCTCCCAGCGGCAGTTGCGCGTGGGGGAGGAGATCCGTCACGCCCTGGCCGAGGTGTTCGAACGTGGCGATATCCACGAGCCGGCGCTGGCCGGCCTGGCCCTGACGGTGAGCGAGGTTCGGGTGAGCCCCGACCTGCGCGCGGCGACCGCCTTTGTCATGCGCCTGGGCGGCGGCGACATGAACGAGGTCCTGGCGGGCCTGCGCCGGGCGAAACCGTTCCTGCGCCACTGCATCGCGGCCCGGCTGACCACCCGCTACACCCCCGATCTGCGCTTTGAACCCGATGAGTCGTTCGACGAGGCGGGGCACATCGCCGCTTTGTTGCAAGACCCGGTGGTGCGCCGCGACCTGGAAGGCACGCCGGCGGCGACCGGGGACGAGGAGCAGGACAGCGATCCGGACGACGACCGGAACGACGATCCGGACACCGAAAGGAAGGGCTCATGAGCCGGCGCCGGGGGCGGCCGGTTCACGGCTGGCTGGCGATCGACAAACCCCTGGGGGTGACCAGCACCGACGTGGTGTCGATGGCCCGGCGGGTGACCGGCGCGGCCAAGGTGGGGCACGGCGGCACGCTGGACCCCCTGGCCTCCGGGGTTTTGCCCCTGGCGTTTGGCGAGGCCACCAAGACGGTGGCCTATGTCATGGATGGCACCAAGGTGTACGAGGTGTGCGTGGCCTGGGGCGAGGCCCGCGATACCGATGACCGGGAAGGGGAGGTGACCCAGACCAGCCCGGTGCGTCCGACCCGCGCGGCGATCGAGGCCATGCTGCCCCGGTTCACCGGGACCATCGAGCAGGTGCCGCCGGCCTACTCGGCGGTGAAGGTGGACGGAAAGCGGGCCTACGCGCTGGCCCGGGCCGATGCGCCCGTGATCTTGGCCCCGCGTCCGGTGCGCATTGATTCCCTGAGCGTGCTGGACTGCCCCACCCCCGACGAGGCGGTGTTGCGGGTGGTGTCGGGCAAGGGCACCTACATGCGCGCCCTGGCGCGCGACCTGGCTTTGGCGCTGGGCACGTGTGGCCATGTCAAAACCCTGCGCCGGCTGTCGTGCGGACCGTTCCGGGCGGAATCGGCGATTTCGCTGGAAGACCTGGCGAAACTGGGGCAGGATGACGTAGCCCGATGCCTTCTTCCCATCGAGGCCGCGCTGGACGACATCCCGGCCGTGCCTTTGATCGAGGAAGAAGCCCGCCGCCTGTCCCAAGGACAGGCCTTATCCCTTTTGTCCCTGGCAAGCCGGACGCCTGTCCATGGCCTCGCCCAAGGCGAAGCCGTGCAGGCGTTGTGCAATGGCAAGGTGGTGGCGTTGGCTCGGGTCGCCGGGGCGGAAATCCGTCCCATGCGCGTCATCAACCTCTAGGCTGCTCCCTTAGGGGACGGACCTGGACTTTAGGAGACTGCCCGATGTCGATCACGCCCGAGCGCAAGCAAGAGGTGATCAAGGAATTCGCGACCAAGGAGAACGATACCGGATCGCCGGAAGTTCAGGTCGCCATTCTGACCAACCGCATCACGGCTCTGACCGAGCACCTGAAGATCCACAAGAAGGATAACCACTCCCGGCGGGGTCTTCTGATCATGGTCGGCCAGCGCCGTCGTCTGCTGGACTACCTCAAGCGCAAGGATGTCAAGCGCTACGAGGCTCTGATTGCGCGCCTGGGCCTGCGTAAGTAGGTCTTCCAAAAGCCGGGTCCCTTGGTCGCTTTTCGCGGGCGGGGATCCGGCTTTTCCCTATTTTGTCCCGGGAAAACACCCGGCCGGCCGGCCATGAAGACGAAGGGGCTTGCGCTTCAGGCCCGATTCTGGCCCGCTTGAAGGACCTTGCCGGCTTGTTTGGAAAGGCCGCAAGGAAGCGAAGGACGTGTGCTTCGCGGGCACACGATGAAGCAGGCGCCCTTTCGGGGTGCCCTTGGCCTCGTGGGATCGACGATGCTCCCCCGGCCGATGGATCCGGTCCCTGCGGCGCCCTGGCGCGGCAGGGGGAACGATATTTTCATTCCCGGGCCCAGACGGCCGGCGCAATCCGGCGGCGATGGCAACGCAAAGGAAGAACAGACGCATGTCCATGTTCAAAGTGTTCCGCAAGGAAATCGAATGGGGCGGTCGCACGCTGGTCCTGGAAACGGGCAAGGTGGCCCGTCAGGCCGATGGCGCGGTGATGGCCAGCCTGGGCGATACGACCGTGCTGTGCACGGCCGTGGGAGCACGCAAGCCGTCGGCTTTCGACTTTTTCCCCCTGACCGTCAACTACCAGGAAAAGACGTTCGCCGCGGGCAAGATCCCCGGGGGCTTCTTCAAGCGTGAAGGCCGCCCGAGCGAGCGCGAAACCCTGGTGTCGCGTCTGATCGACCGCCCGATCCGCCCCCTGTTCGTGGACGGCTATCGGAGCGAGACCCAGATCGTGGCCACGGTGCTGTGCCACGACATGGAAAACGATCCGGACATTGTGGCGATGATCGGCGCCTCGGCGGCGCTCACGCTCTCGGGGCTGCCCTTCCTGGGCCCGATCGGCGCGGCGCGGGTGGGCTACATCGACGGCGCGTTCGTGCTCAACCCGACCCGTGATCAGCTTTCCAGCTCGGCCCTTGACCTCGTGGTGGCCGGTACCCGCGAAGGCGTGCTGATGGTGGAATCCGAGGCCCGGGAGCTTTCGGAACAGCAGATGCTGGACGCGGTGATGTTCGGTCACGAAGGCTATCAGCCGGTGATCGATGCCATCATCGACCTGGCCGAGCGGGCCGCCCGCGATCCGCGTTCGGTCGAGCCGCCGCCGCCGGCCCTGGAGCGCGTCGAGGCGCGGGTGCGCGAACTGGCCGAGGCCGGCCTGCGCGACGCCTACGCCCAAGCCGACAAGATGGCCCGTCACGAGCGGGTCGACGCGGTCAAGGACGCGGTGATGACGGCCCTGGCCGACGACGCCGAGGCCCTGGCCCTGGCCTCTGGTGTGTTCAAGGACCTGGAAAAGGAGATCGTGCGCGGCGCGATCCTCGACACCGGCCGGCGCATCGATGGCCGCGACACCCGCACGGTGCGCCCGATCGAGGCGACGGTGGGCGTGCTGCCGCGCGCCCATGGCTCGGCCCTGTTCACCCGGGGCGAGACCCAGGCCCTGGTGGTCACCACCCTGGGCACGGGCCAGGACGAACAGATCATCGACGCCCTGGAAGGCGAATACCGCGAAAACTTCATGCTGCACTACAACTTCCCGCCCTATTCGGTGGGCGAGACGGGGCGGCTGGGGTCGCCGGGGCGGCGCGAGATCGGGCACGGCAAGCTGGCGTGGCGCGCCATCCACCCGATGCTGCCGGCCAAGGCCGAGTTCCCCTACACGGTGCGCGTGGTTTCGGAAATCACCGAATCCAACGGCTCGTCGTCGATGGCCACGGTGTGCGGCACCTCGCTGGCCCTGATGGACGCGGGCGTGCCCCTGGCGGCGCCGGTGGCGGGCATCGCCATGGGCCTGATCAAGGAAAGCGACCGCTTCGCCGTGCTGTCCGACATCCTGGGCGACGAGGATCACCTGGGCGACATGGACTTCAAGGTGGCGGGCACGGCCAAGGGCGTGACCAGCCTTCAGATGGACATCAAGATCACCTCGATCACCCGTGAGATCATGGCGATCGCGCTCGATCAGGCCCGCGACGGTCGCGCCCATATCCTGGGCGAGATGGCCAAGGCCCTGGGCGATGCCCGCGAGGGGCTGTCGAACTTCGCGCCCCGGATCACCACGATCAAGATCCCGCCGCAGAAGGTGCGCGAGGTCATTGGCTCGGGCGGCAAGGTGATCCGCGAGATCACCGAAACCACCGGCACCAAGATCGACATCGAGGACGACGGCACCATCAAGATCGCCTCGTCCGACGGCGACGCCAGCCAGCGCGCCGTGGACTGGATCCGTGGCATTGTCGCGGAACCCGAGGTGGGTGTGATCTACACCGGCAAGGTGGTCAAGATCATGGACTTCGGCGCCTTCGTGAACTTCCTGGGCAATCGCGACGGGCTGGTGCACATCTCCGAGCTGTCGCAAGAGCGCGTGCGCAAGGTGTCCGACGTGGTCAACGTGGGCGACGCGGTCAAGGTCAAGTGCATCGGCTTCGACGATCGCGGCAAGGTCAAGCTGTCGATGAAGCAGGTGGACCAGGCCACGGGCGCCGACCTGGCCGGGACGGCCGACGCGGCCGGGGAATCCCCCGAGGCGTAACACCATGGGCCCGCTCCCGGATCGCGCCGGGAGCGGGCTTCCTGGTGCCTGTCCGCTTCGGAGTGAAGCGGACGGCGTCCGGAGTCCTTCCTGGCGTCTTGACCCGACAGATTCACCCATGCACTGTCGCACGATGTCCCGATTTCGGCCCTTGAAGGCCGTGATAAGCAAGGTAACCAATCAATCGCCCGCCCCTGGCGGGGACGGTTGACGGAGGACATCAGATGCCCACCAGTATCTCGCAGCTCATTGAGATGGCGAAGGCCGTGCAGGTCACGGACCAACAGCGCGAAGCGCAGCGCTGCAGTTTCGTGTACGGAAACACGGCAATCGAAAACAGCCGCATCACAGAAGAAATGGTTTCGCGCAACGCTGCGGCCATGCCTTCTCGTTCCCACGAATAGGGGGTGGATCGTGGCTGGGCTTCAGGACAAGAAGCTACAGGCAGCAGAGAGAGAAGTTCAAAACGGTCTGAGGCAGTACGATCTCGGCATCGAGATCATACGGTCCTTCACGGAGGAACGCAGGCCGTTCCTGATTTTTCCTGGGGTCATTCGCCAACTGCAGAAAATCGCGGTCCAGGACGTTGAACCAAATCCAGGTGAATGGCGAACGGCCTCCGTGCAGATCACGGAAAGCAGGCATGCTCCTCCGGAGCCCCATCTGGTTCCGGGGCTGGTGCAGGAGATGTGTGACTACGTTAACAATAACTGGCACGAATGCACGGCGTTCCATTTATCCGCCTATGTGATGTGGCGGCATAATTGGATTCACCCGTTTTCAGATGGAAACGGCCGAACAAGCAGGATGTTGTCGTACATAATTTTGTCAATCAAACTTGGCTACCTTTTGCCAGGCTTTCCCACCATTCCCCAGCAGATACAAAACGATCGAACGCAGTATTTTAACGCCTTGGAAGAGGCGGATGGAAAATACCAGGAATATTGTTCCAAACGCGTCGGCTTGGATGGGGGTGTGGATGAAAATTATAAGCCAGATGTTTCAGCCATGGAAACTCTTTTAAAAAACATGCTAGGAAACCAGCTCCTTAGCGTCATAGAGCAAGCCAATGGCGGTCCTCTGAGAGAGACTGCTGTTTGAGCTTTTCAGGGAAAAGTGGTGTCCATTTTTTCCTGAGAAGTTCCAGGATTTTTGCGTTCGACTGATCCGAAAGGCGCTTCCCACTTTTCGGGTCTCACTCTAGCCGGCAGGGGGCGCGCATGGGCGAGGAGAAACCCACGGGGGTCATCGGTCACCGGGGCGTCGCGTCCCAGGCCCCCGAGAATACCCTGGCCGGCCTGGCCCGCGCGCGGGCCCTGGGGGTGGGCTGGGTCGAGGTGGATGTGCGGCTGAGTGCCGACGGGGTTCCCCTCCTGATGCACGATGACACGGTGGACCGCACCACCTCGGGGCACGGCGCGGTGGCCGCCCTTCCGATGGCGGCCCTGGCGGGCCTGGACGCGGGCGGCTGGTTCGATCCGGCCTTCGCGGGCGAACCGGTGCCCACCCTGGCCCAGGCGGCGGCCCTCGCGGCCCGCCTGGGATTGCGGATGATCCTGGAAATCAAGGCCGTGGCGGCCGCGCCGGCGATGGGGGCCGCGTGGCCTGGGGGCGCGCCGGTGCCGTGGGTGTCCAGTTTCGATCCCGAGGCGCTGGCGGCCATCGCCCGCGCCTGCCCGGCCTGGCCGCGTGCCTTGCTGGTGGAGGCGCCACCGGCCGGGGCCTCTTCCTTTTCGATCGATTCCGCGCTGATGACGGCCCGGACACTGGGGTGCCGGGCACTGCACATGGATGACGTTTTATGTCGTCCAGAAATTTTCGCGGTACTCCAGCAAGAAGGCTTGTCAAGCGCGGTGTGGACAGTCAACGATCCCGCCCGCGCCGTGGCCTTGTGGGAAGGGGGGGCTGATGCCATTATTTCGGATCGCCCGGCCGACCTGCTGGCCGGCGCGTGCAACGTCTCCGATCGCTCCGCCGCAAGGACCGAGGGCCAGGCTGTTCCGGAGGAACAGGCGCCCTAGGTTTTTTTTGCCTCCCGGGGCACGTTACGCATAACAACAGTTCGTGGAATCTGGAGGGAAGGTCCCGGTGAAGAAAATCAATCCGGTCATGATCTCGGGCAAGGAAGTCCTCCCGCTCGTGGAGGGCGGAAAGGGTGTTTCGGTGTCAACGGGCCATAGCTCGGGCGCCTGGGCCGCCGCCGGGGGGGTCGGGACAATCAGCGCGGTGAACGCGGATTTCTACGACGAGAACGGGAACCTGGTCTACCAGACATACCGGGGCACCACCCGACGCGCCCGTCATGAAGAATTGATCGAGTTCGGGATCAAGGGCGGCATCGCCCAGGCCCGCATCGCCCACGAGGTTTCGGGGGGCGAAGGGCGTTTGCATATCAATGTGTTGTGGGAAATGGGCGGCGCCGAGGCGGTGCTGGAAGGGGTGCTGGAAGGCGCGCGCGGCATGATCCACGGGGTGACCTGTGGCGCCGGCATGCCCTACCGGGTGGCCGAGATCGCCGCCCGTCACGGGGTGTACTATTACCCGATCGTGTCGTCGGCGCGCGCTTTCCGCGCGTTGTGGAAGCGGTCGTATTCCCGGTTCTCCGACTGGCTGGGCGGGGTGGTCTACGAGGATCCGTGGCTGGCCGGCGGGCACAATGGCCTGTCGAACTCGGAAGACCCCGAAAAGCCGCAAGCACCGATGCCGCGCGTCCAGGAACTGCGCCAGACCATGCGCGATCTTGGCGCGCCCGAGCGGCCGATCTTCATGGCCGGGGGCGTGTGGTACCTGCGCGACTGGGAAGACTGGATCGACAATCCGACCCTGGGCCCGATTGCGTTCCAGTTTGGCACCCGGCCGCTGCTGACCGCCGAAAGCCCGGTGCGCGACACCTGGCGCGAACGGCTGATGAACCTTCGGCCGGGCGATGTGTTCTTGCACCGCTTCAGCCCCACCGGGTTCTACAGCTCGGCGGTGCGCAACGCCTTCATCGACGAACTGGTGGAGCGCTCGCAGCACCAGATTCCCTATGGCAGCATGCCGGAGGGCGAGCTGTCGGTGGCGTTCCCCCTGGGTCCGCGCGGGCGGCCGGTGTATTTACGGGCCGATGATGTGGAACATGCCCGCGCCTGGATGGCGGAAGGGCGGACCGAGGCCCTGCGTACCCCCGATAGCACGTTGATTTTCGTGACTCCGGAAAAATGCCAGGAGATTCGCCAGGATCAAAACGATTGCATGGGGTGCCTGTCGGGCTGTGGATTCTCGAATTGGGCGCAAAACGAGGAAGGCACCACGGGCAAGCGGGCCGATCCGCGGTCGTTTTGCATTCAAAAGACGCTTCAGGCGGTCGCGCACGGCAAGGATGTTGAGCACAACCTGATGTTTGCGGGGCATAACGCTTTTCGTTTTGCAACGGACCCGTTTTACGCGAACGGTCGGGTTCCCACCATGCGCGAACTGGTCGAACGCATCCTCACCGGCGACTGACGGCGGTATGTAAGCACCCGGATCTGTGGAGAAGATTGGCCTCCGTAAGAGTGGTTCTTGACTTTGGGTCCATTTCACGCGACTGTTGTGTTGAAGCCGTTTTTTTCAACGGGGGACCGTGAAATGAACCACTACCGACCCTATCGGCCGCTTCTGGACAAGCTGCGGGCTGCGGGTCTGCGGCCAACCCGACAAAGGCTCGCCCTCGCCCGGTTGATGTTCGAGAGCGGAACGACCCGACATGTGACCGCGGAGACGCTCCACAACGAGGCGATGGCAGCTAACGTATCGGTGTCCTTGGCCACTGTTTACAACACTCTCCACCAGTTCACGGAGGGCGGTTTGCTGCGCGAAGTAGTGGTTGACCCCGGTCGCTCCTACTTCGATACCAACACGACCAGTCATCACCATTTCTATTTCGAGGAATCGGGGATGCTGATCGACATTCCGGCGGCGGACGTGGCCATCGCCCGCCTGCCGGACATTCCGGACGGGGCCACCGTCCGATCCGTCGACCTGATCATCCGCCTGGCCGCTTGTGCGTGAAACCCTGACCGGTTGAAGCCATTCGGTCCGGCGGTGTTCCTTCCCTGTCGCGCGCCCCCTTGCTTTTCGGGCAGGAGCCCCCCTTCGCCCCAGCTTTCGATGGCTGGGGGGTGACGACAGGTTTTGTTTTTGTTCGATCCGAGGCGTCTCGCGGATGCGGTCCGCTCACGGATCAGGGCTGTGTGGCTGTCGGGATTCCGCTTAATCCACGACTTCGTCGCGATACACGCCCCACAGGCCGGCGCGTGGGAGCCACCCCTGGCGGTCGGCGACCTCGACCCGGCAGTAGGCCGATCCCGCCGGGCAGTTGTGCAGCCGCCCGACCACGTTGGGCCCGATCCGGGCCACCGGCCGCCCCTGGGGTCCCGGGTCGGCGCGCAGCACCTGCACCGCGCCCAGGGTGATGAAGGTCCGGTAGCCAACCACCATGCTTTGCTGGATCCAGCCTTCCGCGCCTTCGTGGTCGCGGACTTTTCGCCAATTGTCGTATTCGGCGATGATCTCCACGGGCAAGCTGCGCTGGCGGTAGATCCAGATCACCGGGTACCGGGTCCCGGGGCCCGAACGCATGTTCACTTCATTCGATCGCAGCGAGACAAAACGGGGCAAAGGCAAGCCGCTGGGGGCGATTTCCTGCTGGGGGGCGGCCTGCTGGGCGCTGGCATGAACCGTGCCGGCCCCTGGAACCGTACAGACCAGGGCCGCGATGACCAAACCTACTCCGCCGCGTCGCGCCATGGTCATGTCTTTGCTGTCATCTCCCGCGTTTGGGGACCTTTGGACCTTCTTCCTGTCAAGAAGCGTCGAGAAGGGCCCCGCCGAGCCCCATTAGAACGGTTGGGCCGGGGCCGGGTCAAGTCCGGAAGGCAGGGGGGCCGGAAGAGCCGGGGGTGATCCGGCTTCGGTTCCGGTACCCCCTGGCCTGGCGCAAGGCGTGGACCCCTTCGCTAACCCTTTCTCTTTTATTGGGTTTTGGGGGAGGTGTCAGGCGGCCGGCGGCTGGGTCGCCACCATCGAGGGCCGCTTGCAGAAGTCTTCGTGCCAGGCCGCCAGGGCCGGGCGGGTCTCGGCCCAGGCATCGCCGGGGAAGCGGAACGAAAGATACGACAAGGCCACGGCGATGGTGAGCGGGCCGATGGACAAGGGGGCTGCCGCCAGGGCAGCGGCCTCGGCCTCCAGCAGGTCCAAGGTGGCGGCGATGGCGGCGGTCTGGCGCCCGAGCCACCAGGCTTGTTTGTCGTCGGTGGTGCGATAGCGCCCTTCAATGATGCGCACGACGCACGCGGTGATCACGCCATCCCCCAACGCCAGAAGCCGCAAGGCGGGAACGCGCGCGGGTCCTTCGGGAAACAGGCGCGGGCCGTCGTGCAGGTGATCGAGCGTGTCGCAGATCAGGGTGCTTTCGGGCATCACCGTGCCGTCGGGCAGAATCAGGGCCGGCACCTTGCACAGCGGGGTATCCTGGCGCAGATCGGTTTCCGGGCTCCAGGCATCGGTGGGCACCAGGTCCACGCGATCGCGCAGGCCGGTTTCATGAAGAAACACCATCACCTTGCGCACAAAGGGCGAGGTGGGGGAGTAGCGCAGCCGCAGGCGGCCCGAGGCGGAGGCGTCGATCATGTCAGAACCGATCCTTGTGTTGGCGAAGGGAAGCGAACACCGCCACCGGGTCGTGACCTTCCAGCCCCAGCACACGTTGCAGGGCGGGGTCGTCGGCGCGCAAGAACGGGTTGGCGGCTTTCTCGGTGCCAAGCCGGGCGGGCACGGAAGGCTGTCCGGCGGCCCGCAGGGCGTGAACGGCGTGGGCGTGGGCCCGGAGGGCCGGGTTGCCGGGATCCACGCTCAAGGCAAAGCGCAGATTGGCCTCGGTGTATTCGTGGCCGCAGTAGACCAGGGTTTCGTCGGGCAAGGCGCGCAGGCGGCTGAGCGAGGCCCACATGTCGGCCGGCGTGCCTTCGAACAGGCGGCCGCAGCCCATGGAAAACAGGCAGTCGCCGCTCAACAGGGCGCCGGCCTCCGGGCAGTAATAGGCCACGTGCCCGGTGGTGTGGCCCGGGGTTTCGATCAGATGCAGCTGTCCGGCCCCAAGCGGGATCGTGGCGCCCGCGTCCAGGGGCCGGGTGAGGCCGGGCAGGCGCGCCCTGTCGGGGCCAAAGCCCGCGATGGCGCATCCCGTCGCCGCCTGGACCGCCAAGTTCGCACCGGTGTGGTCGTGATGGTGGTGGGTGTTCAAAATCAGCTTCAAGGTGAGCCGGCGTGCCTGGAGCGCCGCCAGCACCACCGGGGCGTCGCCGGGATCGATCACGGCCGCTTCGCGTTTGTCCGGGCAGAACAGCAAGAAGGCGTAGTTGTCGGACAGAACGGGAAGGGGAACGATGACAAGGGGTTGCACGGGCGCACCTGTTCGGTTGGCGTCGGTGTGCGCCATGATGCGCCCCCACGCGGGCGTGTGCAAGGCGTGGGCGTCTGCTATAGTGCGGGCATGTGGACGGATGTCGTCGCGCTTCGCACGTATTATGAAAGCACCCCGGGGCAGGTCAGCGGAAGGCTGCTGCGCGGGAGTGTTCGTGCCTGCTGGCCGGATGTCACCAACGCCCGCGTTGCCGGCCTGGGGTATGCGGCCCCGGTGTTGCGGGCCTTTCAAGGCGAGGCCGAGCGCCTTAGCGTGTTGTTGCCGGCCGGCATGGGGGCGGTGCGCTGGCCCGCGCGCGAGCCGTGCCTGTCCGCCCTGGTCGATGAACAGGACCTGCCGCTGCCCGACCGGTCGGTGGACCGGCTGTTGCTGATCCACTGCCTGGAGTTCAGCCACCACCCCCGGGAAGTCCTGCGCGAATGCTGGCGGGTGCTGACCGATCAGGGGCGCCTGATGGTGATCGTGCCCAATCGGGCCGGGTTGTGGGCCCGCCTGGAACGCTCGCCGTTTGCCATGGGCCAGCCCTATTCCCCCACCCAGTTGAGCCGCCTGCTTCACGATACGCTGTTCGCCCCGATTCGCTCGACCACCGCGCTGTTTCTGCCTCCGGTCGAGTCGCGGGTGCTGCTGGGCTCGGCGTCGGCGGTGGAACGGCTGGGCGCGCGGTGGTGCGCGGGGTTTGGTGGTGTGGTGGTTGCCGAGGCGGCCAAGGAATTCGCCGCGCCGGTGTTGCGGGCCCATGCCGCGCGCCGGGTTCGCCTGGCCTTGCCGCAGGCCTTGCGCGGTCCGTCGGTGACCGGCCCGGCCACCCGCGAGCGCGACCCTTAGGATTTGTCAGGGAAAAGGGGGCACCGCTTTTCCCGAAAAGACAGAATAAACAAATGAAGAGTCTGTCCGCTTCTGTCTGAAATTGACGGATTTCGGAGCATTTTCAGCCGAAATGGACACCATTTCGGTGGTTCGAAAATGCGACACTTCAAAAAACGAGAGCGCATTCACTGATCCATTTCGATCGGAATGCGCTCCAGGTCCTTTTTTCGCCCGACGATCGGAACCGGGTTTTCCCTTTTTCCGGCTTTCGCTTTATTCCTCCGCCGGGGGCGCGTCCTCGCCGCCTTGGCCGCCCATCATGCGATCGGCGATCAGGCCGGCATTGGCGCGGATGGCGTTTTCGATTTCCTCGGCGATCACCGGGTTGTCGCGCAGGAACTGCTTGGCGTTCTCGCGCCCCTGGCCGATGCGCGTGGAATTGTAGGAAAACCACGCCCCCGATTTTTCCACCAGGCCAGCCTTGACCCCGAGGTCGAGAATCTCGCCCAGCTTGGAAACGCCGGCCCCGTACATGATGTCGAACTCCACCACCTTGAAGGGCGGCGCGACCTTGTTCTTGACCACCTTCACCCGGGTCTGGTTGCCGACGATTTCTTCCTTGTCCTTGACCGAGCCAATGCGCCGGATGTCGAGGCGGACCGAGGCATAGAACTTGAGCGCGTTGCCGCCGGTGGTCGTTTCCGGGTTGCCGAACATCACCCCGATTTTCATCCGGATCTGGTTGATGAAAATGATCAAGGTGTTGGAGCGCGACACCGTGCCCGTCAGCTTGCGCAGGGCCTGGCTCATCAGCCGGGCTTGCAGGCCGACGTGGGAATCCCCCATCTCGCCTTCCAGCTCGGCCTTGGGCACCAGGGCGGCGACCGAGTCGATCACCAGCACGTCGATGGCGCCCGAGCGCACCAGGGTATCGGCGATCTCCAGGGCCTGTTCGCCGGTGTCGGGCTGGCTGACCAGCAGCTCTTCGAGGTTCAAGCCCAGCTTGCGGGCATAGGCCGGGTCGAAGGCGTGTTCGGCATCGACGAAGGCGCAAGCCCCCCCCTTGCGCTGCGCCTCGGCGACCACGTGCATGGCCATGGTCGTCTTGCCCGAGCTTTCCGGGCCGTAGATTTCAACAATGCGCCCGCGCGGCAGGCCGCCCACTCCCAGCGCGATGTCCAGGCCAAGCGAGCCGGTGCTGATCGCGTCGATCTCCACGACGCGCTCGCGCTCGCCCAGGCGCATGATCGAGCCCTTGCCAAACGAGCGTTCGATCTGCCCGACGGCGGCTTCCAAAGCCTTTTGCTTGTCCATGGTCTCCCTGTCCACCAGACGCAACACGCTTTGCGACATGTGCAGCCTCCTTATCCCACGGCCCCTTGCGCCGGCGCAACCCGCATAAATGTACGCCGTTTGTTCCGCTTCGCAAGGGCTGTTTCGGGGTGGGCGTTCTTTTTTTGTTCGGGGCTCTACCCTGCGCATTGCGTGCGAAGTCAGCGCCGTGGTGTCGTTTTACGCACCCTCTGGGTGGTTCATATTGCGAAACACCCGCAGCCCGCTCTTGACCCTAGGGACTCTGGGGCTTACCGTTAGGAGGTTGAAAGACATAACGGACTGGTGGTTGTCGTTTGCCGAACGGCCCACCAGGGATAGGGGGATCTCCCCGGTGGAGGCGTGGGCGAGCCGGGGGGCGCGGGCCCGCCCTGCCTGGCGGAGGACCTCGTTCGTCGAGGAAAGGGACTCCTTTGATGACAAGGCACCACACCGGGCTTGCCGCCTTCTTGCTGGGCTCCGTGGCCGTGGTTTCGGCCACGCCCGCGCTTGCCGCCGACGAAAAGCTGACCATGCTGGAAGCAAACAAACTTTTTCCGGCGTTTGATCAGTGGGACAAGCGGGGCCCCATGGCGATCATGCCCCTTTACGATGTCGGCCGGCTGCCCGGGGACTGGGCCTTCAAGACCGATGAGTGGGATCCGGACGCGCCGTCGGCGGGACTGGGGGCGCTTGATTCGGTGCTGAACACCACCCGCCCGGTGGTGGCCGGGTTTGGCCTCACCGACAACGGCGAGGCCCGCCAGGCGTTCGTCGACGCCCGCCAGAAAGTCGGGGCGTTCATGCTGCGCGGCGTGGGCACCTACAAATGGGCCGGCACGTACCAGGATGGCGACGGCGACACGGTTCGCAGCGGATACGGCCGCGACACCGAGCAACTGATCGCAACCTACCAGCCCGACAGCGCCACCACGCTGCGCACCATTTTCATCCGCGACGAGATTCGCGACTACAAAATGCCGGAAACCGCGATCCACGACGCCACCGGGGCGTTTGGAATCGGCATGGATTCCGTGAAGACCACCCGCTACATCGGCCGGGTGATGCTGGACAAGGCCCTGGACGGAACCGTGGAAAAGGTGCACGGCGAAACCCGGCTCCTGGTCTTGGACCGCGACAACAACAACGTCGACCTCCAGGCCGCCAAGCAGCCCGGCCAGCGCCAGAAAGCCGACATCGACCGCCACCAGATCGAAGCCTCCGGGTACGGTGATCTGCGCCTTGGCACCGTGCCGCTGCGCATCGGCGCCCGGGGCATGTACGAAAACCACGATGGCGCCATTTACGGCGGCTCGACCCTGGAAACCCTGTCGGCCTTTCAGTATCCCGACATCACCCGCTTCGAAACCACGCTGTACGCCCAGTCGGCCCTGAACATGGCCGCCGGCAAGCTGGACATGGGGCTGCGTTGGGAACAGGCGACCACGGGCCTGGGACGCGCCGACGATACCTTGACCTGGCTCAATCCGGCCGGCACCCGCGCGGCCAGCACCACCACCGCGCGGGCCTTGTACTCGCGCTATGCCGGCACCGACGACACCGACCGTTTCCTGAACGGGGTCAGCGCGGTGGCGACCCTCAGCCAGGAGTGGATGGACAAGGCCGTCGATACCCACGTCAGCGTCGGGCGCATCGCGCGCCTGCCCGACAACCAGGAACTCTATTTCGCCCGTTACCACGGCAGCAGCGCCATGCGCCACGTCGGCAATCCCGGCCTGGATCCGGAAGCGCACTACCGCATCGAAACCGGGGCCAGCTACAAGACCGCGAGCTGGTCGGCCTTCGGACGCAAGGCGGCGCTGGCGCAGGGCCCGGCCGTGAAGCTCGCGGCCTCGGCTTCGTATGATTACGTCGACGATTTCATCAGCGCCGAGCGCGCCAGCGACAACACCCTGACCCGGCGCAACGTCGATGCCCAGTTCGCCAGCGTGAACGCCTCGGCCGAATGGAACGTGACCAGCACCTTTTCCACCGGTCTTTATGGCCGCGTGACCTGGGCCGAAAACCTGGACGATGACCGGGGCCTGTATGGCGTGGCCCCGGCCGAGGCGGTGTTCCTCGCCGATTATCACGACCGCCTGAGCACGCAAGGCACCTGGAACGTGGGCCTGAAGGTGCGCGCGGTCGCCGATCCTTCCGACGCCGACGACGATACCAACACCGGCACCGGCCTGGACCCCGAGGATATTTCCGGCTTCACGGTTCTGGATCTCTACGGCGGCGTGCAGGTGCACGACCGCATCGGAATCCGGCTGGGCGTTTCCAACGTGTTCAACACCGAATACGCCGAACTGGTGCCCCAGTACGCGGTCGATACCACGAATCCGGGGCCGGTCAACGCGCCCGGGCGCACCTTCTTCCTGTGGACGGTGATGAATTTCTAACACGCGCCGCCTTCAACCGGAGTCGTTGCCTTGGAGAACCGCCATGAGTCGCGTTGATCGCCGTACCTTCCTGGCCCAGGCCCTGGCCGGCACCGCTGCCGGCGCCGCGTGGGTGGCCGGCCTGCCCGCCGGGCGCGTGTCGGCCTCGGACCTGCCGTCGTTGACCATCACCGCCATGCCGGCGGCGCCGTCGGTGGTGATCGCCCACGCCGCCGAAACCCTCGCCGCGTCGGGGCTGGCCGACCCCGTGTCGTTCAGCTTGTGGAAAAACCCCGACCAGATGCGCGCGGGCGCCCTGTCGGGCAAGGTGGACCTGTTCGCCAACCCGTCCTATTCCTGCGCCAACCTGCGCAACCGGGGTGTGCCGGTGCGGATGCTGAACATCCTCACCTGGGGCTTGTTCCACGTGATCGCGGCCGACGAGGCCGTGCAGCGCCCCGAGGATCTGGCCGGGCGCAAGGTGGTGGTGGCGTTCAAGAACGATGCCCCCGACCTGATCTTCCGTCTGGTGCTGGGCCACGCCGGGCTGAAGGCCGGCCAGGACGTGGAGATCACCTATGTGGGCTCGCCCATGGAAGCGGCGCAGCTGCTGCTGGCCGGGCGCACCGACATCGCGGTGTTGCCCGAACCCTCGGCCTCGGCCGCGATCATGCAGGGGCGCCAGCGCGGCCGCAGCCTGTTCCGGGCCCTTGACCTGACCGCCGAACTGGCCCGCCAGACCGGCCGGCCGGCCCGCATCGCCCAGGCCGGCCTCGGGGTGCAAGAAGACCTGGTGCAGCGTCACCCCGAGGTGGTGAAGGCCTTTCACGAGGCCTGCATCCGCGCGACCGAATGGGTGACCAACAACCCGGTCAGCGCCGGGCGCCTGGGCGAGGAGTACCTGGGGGTCAAGGGGCCGGTGCTGGCCCAGTCGATCCCCCACGTGCGCCTGCAGGTCACCGCGTCGGCCGACGCCCGCGAGGACATCGAGTTCCTGCTCACCAGCCTGATGAGCCTCAATCCCGACATCACCGGCGGCCGCCTGCCCGACGACGGCTATTACTGGTCGGCCTGAGAGAGGCGTCATGCCTTCTTTTCCCAGAACCGGCGGTGGACGCCTTGCGCGCGCGGTGGCGCCGGTCCTGGGCTTTGGCCTGCTGATCGCGGCGTGGCAGGGGGGGCACCACGCCTACGGGCCGCTGGTGCTCCCCTCGCCGCTGGAGACGCTGCGCGCGCTGGGGAGCCTGGTCACGAGTGGCGTGGCCGCCCAGGCGGCCCTGGAAACCGCGCGCCATGCCCTGGGGGGCTTTGCCGTGGCCGCCGTCATCGGCGTGGGGGCCGGGGGGCTTGCGGGGCTGTGGCCGTTCGTGGGGCGGATGATCGATCCCCTGGCCCGTTTGTTCCTGGGCATTCCCTCCATCGCCTGGGTGGTGCTGTCGCTCATCTGGTTCGCGGGCACCGGGCTTGCCCCCCTGTTCACCGTGGTGGTGGCCACCGTGCCGGTGGTGATCGCCGGCGCCTTGCAGGGCACCCGTACCCTGGACCCGGATCTCGCGGCCATGGCCCGCGCCTTTCGCGCGCCCCTGGCGGTGCGGGTGGCCGATCTTTATGGCCCTCACATGCTCTCGTACCTGTTTCCCGCCTTGATGACCGCCATGGGGCTGGCGTGGAAGGTGGCGGTGATGGCCGAGGTCCTGGGTGGCAGTCCCGGCATCGGCGAAGGCCTGGCCCTGGCGCGGGTCAACCTGGAAACCGCCGATGCCCTGGCCTGGGTGGCGTTGACCGTTCTGCTGCTTCTGGGGGTACAGGGCCTGATCCTGATTCCGTTGCACCGGGCCTTGGAGCCCTGGCGCCATGTCGCGCCCCTGGGGCCCGAGAGCGGCTCATGAGCGCGCCCGATCCCGAGGTCCCGCCGGGCCTGGCCTGGGTGGGGGTCAGCGTGCGGGCGGGCGGGCGCCTGATCGTGGACGATCTGACCCTGGCGGTGCCTGCGGGCGCGGTGCTGGCGCTGGTGGGGCCGTCGGGGTGTGGCAAAACCACCTTGCTTTCCCTGGCTGCCGGCCTGCTGGCCCCCACCCGGGGCCGGGTGGAGCGTCGTTGCGCGCGGGTGGCCTGCCTGTTCCAGGATCCCCGCCTGCTGCCGTGGCGGCGCGCGCGCGATAACGCGGCCTTTGGCCTGCGCTGCCTGAACGTGCCCCGCGCCCAACGCCGGGCCCGGGCCCAGGCGCTTTTGGAAACCCTGGGCCTGCGTCCCGAGGACGGCGACAAGTTCCCGGCCCAGCTGTCGGGCGGCATGCGCCAGCGGGTCGCCCTGGCCCGCGCCCTGGCCATCGAGCCCGACTTGCTGTTGCTTGATGAGCCCTTCAACGCCCTGGACCCGGCGCGCCGCCGCGATCTCCAGGATCTGGTGCGCCGCGAGGTCACCGCGCGTCAGGTCACGGCGGTGTTCGTGACCCATGACCTTGGCGAGGCCCTGCGGGTCAGCGACCATGTCGCGGTGATGGCGGGCACGCCCGGCCGCCTGGTCCATCTGGCCCCGGGCCTCGGCCGCGCCCCGGACCGCGGCCCCACCGTGGCCGAGGACAGTCTTGCCCCCGCCCTTCTCGCCCTGGGCGCCCACCCCGCCGTGCGCGCCGTCTTCGGCCCGGTCGGGGGGGCGCCTCTTGTGTCGTGCCCTTCTATACGTAGCTGAGGGTGTTCTGGGCGGTCCAACCGGTGTCGAAAACGCCCAATTGCTGG
>NZ_BJZO01000070.1 GCF_007992075.1 Pararhodospirillum oryzae | reverse complement strand
TTTCGGCTGAAAATGCTCTAGCAAGGTCCATGGTGCCAGCCGGCGTTGTCGAGCAGGAGCACGACGGTCTTGTCCGGCCCGGCGCCGCTCTCGCGGGCGAAGGGATCCAGGATGCCCTGGAAGACGTTGACCGAGTTGGCGACCCACCATTCGGCGGCGCCCTTGGCGGGATGGACGGAAGGCGTAGAGATGGAGCCATTTGTAACGGTGCGTGCCGACGGCAAGGGGACGGTGGCCACGCTTGGCCCAAACCCGCCGGTGCATCCGTGTTATACTCAGGCCACCTTGGGAATCCCGCCTGTCGAGTTGGATTAAACGTCGGGCGGCATCAGGCCGCGCTCTCGGCCGCGAGTGCTTTGACAGCCGAGCGGATATCTTCTTCCGTATGGGCGCTGCTCAGGAAAAACCGCAGCCTTGCCTTGTTTTCGGGGACGGCGGGGAAACCGATGGGCAACGCCAGCACCCCTTTTTTCAGCAAGGCCCGGGAAAGCCGGGCGGCTTTCTCCGACTCGCCGACCATGATCGGCACGATGGCGGACTCCGGGCTGGCCACGCCCACGTCCAACCCGGCCGTGCGGGCCAGCGTATGAAAAAGCAGTGCGCGGGCATGCAAGACGGCGACCCGCTGGGGTTGTTCCTCCAGGATCTGGAGCGCGGCCAGGGCCGCCGCCGCCAGGGGGGGGGCCAGGCCGACGCTGAACACGAACCCCGGCGCGGTATGGCGAAGATAGCTCACCATGTCCTGGCTGCCCGCGATGTACCCGCCACAGCTCGCAAAGGTCTTCGAAAGCGTTCCCATCCACAGATCAACCGAGCGGGGGGGCACGCCGGCGTATTGCGAAAGCCCCTTGCCCGTCGCCCCGATCACGCCCATGGAATGGGCCTCGTCCACCATGAGAAGGGCTTGGTGGCGCTGCTTGATTTCGACCAGGGCCGGCAGGTCGGGAATGTCGCCGTCCATGCTGTAGACGCCTTCCACGACAATCAGCGCGTGCCTGGCCTGGGCCCGACGACGCTGAAGGATGCTCTCCAACGCCTGTGGATTGTTGTGCGGAAAGGGGATCACCGTGGCGCCCGACAGTCTGGCGCCTTGCTGCACGCTGGCATGGATCAGGGAATCGTAAAGGATCAGATCGCCCGCCCCCATCAGATGGCCGATCACATCCTCGTTGGTCCCATAGCCGCCCACGAACGCCAAGGCGGCATCGACCCCGATCCAGCGCGCCAGGGCCGATTCAAGCGCGGCGTGAACGGGCCGCTCCCCGGAGACCAGGCGCGAGGCCGAGACCGACGTTCCATCCGTCTCGATGGCCGCCTTCGCCGCCGCCCCGACGCGTTCGTCTCCGGATAAGTCCAGGTAGTTGTAACTGCAGAAATTGATAGCTTTAACCCCGTCAATCAGGGCGTGACGGGTGTTGACGCCTTCAAAACTCCGGTAAAAAAGATCGCCGACCCCTTCTTCCCCCGTTGTTTCCAATTTCTTTCGGTACCCGGCATACTCCGGTGGAAACTCGAAGGCCGATTCCAGGGTGGTCGAGTCCTTTTCCCTTTTCTTGTCCTTTTCCCTCAGCATCCTTTCAAGCAGCCGCCGTTTTTCCTCGGCGCTGAGGTTGGAGAACAGTCCTGCCTTCTCGCTCAACACCTTATTCCCCCACCGACAGTTGTTGAAGAAGCGCGTCCACCTCGTCGTCGCTCAACTCCGCGACATTGACCGTGCCGGCTTGCGGAACAACGGCCTGCGGATCAACCGGGGGAAGTGGGGTTCTTTCCTGTTCGTTCGCGTGACCCGTGGCCCCTTCCTGACGAAGGGTCGAAATCAGCAAGGCGGCACTCACGTCCGGTCGAAGAAGCGCCATGCGATTGAACCGATGCCCCGTCGAATTCTCCAACGCGAGACTCAATTCAACCGACATGAGGGAGTCGAAGCCCAGTTCAGGCAGCGGCTTCTTCACGTCAACCGCTTCCGGCTTCATTCCAAGGACGCTTGCGATATCCCGGATCACGGCCCGTTCCAGCGCATCTTCCCCCGACGCCGGGGACTCTGCCCCGGGCCTCGACGCCGCGAACGACCCCTCTTCGGCTCCGGCGGAGGCTTTGGCTTCCAGCCGGGAAATCAGAAGGTGGAAGCGCGGCGTGGCGGCAATCACCCGGGCGAACCGACTGAGTTTTTTCCAGTCGGCGACCATCGAGCCCAGGTACCCGAGGTCATCGCGCAAACCAACCCCCACGCTCGCCCATGCCTTGTCGGGTGACAGCGGATAGACGCCCTGGCGCAGAAGGATTTCCATGATCTCCCGGTCGCGGGCAACCGTCCCGATTTGCGCGATCATCCCCCAGCCGATCGCGAGACCGGGCTTGCCGGCGGCCCGGCGCATGGCCATGAGGGCCTCAAGGTACGCGTTGGCCCCCGCGTAGTTCGCCTGATCCCGGTTCCCCACCAAGGCCGAGATCGACGAATAACATAGAAAAAAATCAAGGGGTTGATTGGCGCAAAGGTGATGCAGATTCCAGGCCCCGTCGATCTTCGGCGCGAGAACAGCCCGGATGTCGTCAAGCGACAGCGCCCGCAAGGGCCGGTCGCGCAGCACCAGGGCGCCATGCACAACGCCGCGCAGCACGGGCAGATCCCGCCCGAACCGATCGAAAAGATCCGCAAGAGCCTTCCGGTCGGTGACATCGCACGCAAGGGCCTGGACGGCGACGCCCATGGCCTTCAAGGCCGCCAGCCCGGGCACCGCCTCGGGGGTAGCCTCTCCGCGTCGGCTGATCAGCACCAGGTGGCGGGCGCCGCACTCGGCCAGCCACCGCGCCGTTGCCAGGCCAAACCCGGTCAGGCCTCCGGTGACAAGATAGGAGGCGTCGGGCGCCACATCGAAGGGCCGGTTGGTCGGGACCACGGGAAGCCACGCGTCGCGATGGGTGATGATCAACTTGCCGATATGGGCTCCCTTGCGAAGGCTATGCAGGCTTTCAGACAGACGCTCGATGGAGATCAACCGATGGGGAACCGGCCGCAACAGCCCGGATGCGAACATCCCCGTCAGCTCGCGCAACAGATCCCGCACATACCCCTGATGGCCAAGGGCAATGGTCTTCAGGTCGAAACTCGCAACCGTGAGACCCCTGGCGAAGGCCCTGAAGGAAAGGGTGGCGTCGTAATGGACGTTCGCCACATCCACCAACCGCCCGGTAACCGGCCTCAGGACCTGAAGATTGTGTTCAATAAAAGCCGCCGGCAAGGTGTTGAGGACCACATCAACCCCCACGCCGCCGGTGTGATCCATCACCGCCTCCGCAAAGGCGGGGCTGCGGGAATCTCCCACGAATTCAACGCCACGGGCCGTCAGATAGGCGCGCTTTTCGGGCGTGCCCGCAGTCGCCAGCACCCGTGCCCCCAGGGCGCGCGCGACCTCGATGGCGGCCAGCCCGAACCCGCTGGCCCCCGTGTGGACAAGCACGGTTTGCCCCCTCCGGACGGCGGCCAGCCGCTTGAGCGCGTGGTAGGCCGAAAGGAACACCACGGGTATGCCGGCGGCTTCCTCAAGGCTCACGGTGTCGGGTTTGCGCGCCACCACGTCGACGGGAACATTGACCACGGCATTCATGCCGTGCCGGACAAACCCGAACACCGCGTCGCCCGGGGAAAAATCCACGACGCCAGGCCCCACCGACACGATGATGCCCGACGCCTCAAGGCCAAGGTCATCTTCCTTTCCTTCAATAAAGCCGGAAAGAAGCGCGAAATCCTTGAAGTTGATTCCCGATGCATGAATTCTTAGCTGAACTTCTCCGGGGCCCGGATCGGCAAGGATGCCCTCGTGGAACACCAGATCCTCGGGAGCGGGCCGCGAGGATTTTCGCAGTTCGTACCGGGCTTCCAAAGCCTCGGTCGAGCGAAGCGGCTGCCAGGCGTGAACGCGGCTGACATAGCGCCGATCCTGGCGCAAGACGACTTCCGCTTCCGGGCTGCCCGAGAGAACCTCGCGCGCCAGGGCCGCCACCTCGTCGGCCTCGGGGCTTGGGCCAAGGTCGATGAGATGGGTGTCCATCTCCTCGCATTCGTTGATCACCGAGCGGGCGAACCCCTTGAGCACCGCCCCGATCAGGTTGCACGCCGACGCCGCGGGCCCCATCGGCACCGCCCCGGTGGTGACGATCCACAGCGTGAGGCGGACGTGTCGGCCCACCTCCGCCAGGGCGAGCACGTTGGCTTGCAAATCAGCGCACCGGTGCGCGGCCTCCTGCGACGGCACTTGTTCCGGACCGGCTCCGCTCGACGGATCCCGGGGGGGCAGAAGCACCACGATCGGGGGGGCCGCCAGATCCCCGGCCTCTCCCAGCCGCTCCAGGGCATGCTCCCGGCAATGGGGCAAAAGAGCGAGGACCCGCCCGCCGGCAGCGCGCACCGCCAGGGCGACCCGGTCGCGCAACACGCCGTCTTCCCCCACCAGCAAGACGGGACGCGAAGAGAAAGCCGCCCCATCCCGGGCCGGCGTGAGGGCTCCCGTCCCCCCGTCCAGGCGGCCGGGATCGACGGGCGCGCGGGCCAGGATCACGCCATGACTGCCCGCGCCCTCCTCTGCGTCATCGACAATCGCGCGGGGGGTCTCGAATCCGGAGCGCGCCAGAACATCCAGCCAGCCCGCGACCGGAAGCGTCGCATGCGCCGGCCGAAGCGTGGTATCGGAGAACGCCCACCAGCCGGGTAACAGTCCGAACACCAGATCGAACCACACCGGAGGGGTGGTCAGTTCCACGGCGGCCACGACCCCGCCCGGCCGGAGCAAATGGCGGACATGGGTCAAGGTGGCGCGCAGATCGGCCGTCGCGTGCAAGACGTTGGAGGCCAAAATCAGATCAAAGCGCCCGGGCGCGAAGCCTTGCTCCGCCGGATTGACGTCGATATCCAGTTTCTCGAACCGCAAGAACGGATAGGCGCGAAAGCGATGCCTGGCCTGGGAAAGAAAACGCTCCGAGACGTCGGTGAACGTATAACGCGTGCGTTCGGGCGGCAGAAGTGGAAGAAGATGGGCGGTCAATCCTCCCGTGCCCGCGCCAAGCTCCAAGACGCGCACCACCTCGCCTTCAGGCAGGTGGGAGACGATTTCCCGAACCAGGTCGGCGACAACGCGGTTATAGGGCCGAATGGTCGGCCCGTCGGAATAAAGCTGCTCCGCGATCGGGCAATCCTTGGGGAACAAGGCAAAAAGCGGCTCGTCCTCGCCGATCAGGAACCGTGACAGCCCGGCGCCGCACCGCTGCACCAAAACCAGCTCGGCGTGGCACGAAGGGAAGGCCCGCGCCAGCCGCTGCCACTGCTCTTGCGCCGATCCGTTCGCGGGAAGGGCGACAACCCGCCATCCCCCCTCGTCCGCGCGCAAGACCCCGGAGTGTTCCAGCGCGCCCAGCATGCGGGCCACGAACCGCCGATGGCGCGTCGTGATGCCCAGCGGTTCCATCATCGCGTCGACGCTGAGACTTTGCCCGACCGCCCAGGTCCATCCCAACGCGGCCAGCCCCTCGACAACGTAGTCAAGGGCCAGGGCATCCAGCCGGGGGGTCAGGGCATCAATGGCGCGGTCGCGCGTCCGGGCACCGTGCCGGGCCCGCACCCGGTCCACCACGGCGTCGAAGGGGAAAAGAGGCGCCCGGGTCGCCCCGCTCTCGTCGTCCCCCGGCAAGGGGATGGCGACCCAGGTGTCGCGATACAAAAAGGGATCGTCGGCCGCTCCCGTGCGATCCACGCTGTCGAACCGTTGGCAGGTCAACCCCTCGACCGTGGCCACCACGTCCCCGTCTTGCGTCGCAACGATGACGTTGGCCTTCAGACGCGACGAGGTTCGCTCGGTCAGCGTCACGCACGCCCAGGCGATGGGGGCGCCGGCCTTGAAGACCGTGGCCCGCTCCATGCCGACGGGAAGGAAGGTTCCCTCGTCGGGCAGGCCGGCCAGGAGTTGAAACGCCGAATCCAGCACGGCTGGATGAATAAGATACGCGGCGCGCTCGTCCTCGCAGGAGAATCGGGAGCCAAAGCGCCCCAGCACGGTGTCCGTGCCAACCCAGACCGCCTTGATGTTTCGAAAGGCGGGGCCATACCCAAGATCGGTGCGATCAAAACGGCCATAGAACGCGAAGGCGTCTTCCTGGATCGGCAGGTGGGATTGAAGACGGTCCACCTCCATCCGTTCGGGGGGCGGGCGATCCGCCTCGCCTTGCACGATTCCGCTGGCATGCCGCATCCAGTGCGCGTCTTCGGCTTTCCCGGTCAGACTGTGGATTTCGAACCGTCCGTCCTCGCCCAGGGTCACCTGGATGCGACAGGCGTTCGTCTCGGCCAGAACCAGGGGGGCGTCGATCCTGACCCCCTCCAGGGTCACGGGCAACCTTCCGGCCCGCGTTTCCCACCCGGCGGCGAAGGCGACTTCAAGATACCCGGCGGCCGGGAAAACCACCGAGCCCTGAACCCGGTGATCCTCCAGAAAGGCCGGGCGCCCGGGCGCGATTTCCCCCCGCCAGGCCGGATGCGGGGCGGTCAGCCGGTCCCCCAGCAGCGGATGGGCAAGGGGGCCGTCGTTCGTTGCCCGTCCCGTCCGGTCGCGACGCGAGGCCGCCGATTCCATCCAGTAAGGCGCCCGTTGCCACGGATAGGTGGGCAGCGCGACCCGTTGGGCGGGGCGCCGGGCCAGCCGCTCGAACGGCAGGTCGTAGCCCCGGCAATGCAACTGGCCAACCGCCGACCAGAACGCAAGACCTCCTTCTTGATGGCGACGCTGCGACGCAATGACGCTCCCGGTTTTACCGGCTGCGCTCACGCACTCGGTGATGGACGGGCCCAGAACCGGATGCGCCCCCAGTTCGACGAACAGGGAACAGCCGCAGGCGATCAGGGTGTCCATGGCCTTGCAAAAGCGCACCGGCTCGCGGATGTTGCGCACCCAATAGTCGGGGGTCAGCCCCGCGCCATCCATCACTGCGCCTGTTACGGTCGAAACAAGGGGGATTTGCGTTTTTCTTGGTGCAATCCCTTGAAGCTGCTGGCGAAATTCCGGACCGATTTCGTCCATGACCGGGGAGTGGTAGGGCAGTTCGACCGCGAGGCTTCGCGCGAAAATCTGTCGGGCCTCGAAAAGATCGTGCAACCGACGCAGATCCTCGACCGGACCCGACAGTGTCACGCTGCCGGGGCTGTTGATCGCCGCCACGGCGACCGCGTCCCCCCCTTCCTTCAAAAACGCGGCCACGGCCTCCTCGGAAAGACCCACCGCCAGCATCCCCCCCCGCCCGGCCAGCCGGGACTGGAGACGGGCGCGGTGAAAGCAGATGGTGACGGCGTCGGGCAAGGACAAAGCCCCCGCGATGTGAGAGGCCGCCACCTCGCCGATGCTGTGCCCGACCACGAAGTCCGGGCGCACCCCCAGCGCCTCCCACAAGGTGGCCAGTCCGATTTGCACCGCGAAAATCGCGCGCTGGGCCATCTGGGTCTGATTGATCGGCGAACCCTGTTCGTCCATCGAAAACAGATCGGCGAGCGAAACATCATCCGCCAGCGCCGCAAACAACGCGTCGATCTCGGCGATCTTGGCGGCGAAGACCGGCTCGCGCGCCATCAGGTCGCGCCCCATGCCCCACCACTGCTGCCCCATGCCCGAGCAGACGAAGGCCAGCGGACCCTGGGCGCTTGCCGTTCCGACCATCACCCCCGGCCCCTGCACCCCCTCGGCGAACGCCTCCAGAAGAGTCCCGGCCTCGTCACGGTCCTGGGCCACCACCAGCAGCCGCTCGGCCAGGTGAGCCCGCCCCAGGGCCAGGGCCCCGCACAGGGCGTCGAAGGATTCCGACGCGGGCGCTTGCAGGTAACGCGCAAGGTTTGCCGCGCTCTCGACAAGGGCTTCCCGACTGCGGGCCGAAAGACACACAAGACGGGGCCCGTGGTCGGGAGCCGTCGGCGCGGGCCCGGCGACGTCCGGGGCGCGTCCGACGATGACATGGGCGTTGGTGCCGCCAAACCCGAAGGAATTGACCCCCGCGAACCGCCGTCCCCCTTCTCCGGCCGGCCAGGGCTCAGGTGCCGTCGGCACCCGCAGCCGCAACGCTTGAAACGCGATCGCCGGGTTCGGTGTTTCGAAATGAAGGTTGGCGGGGATGCGGCCGTTGTGCTGCATCAGCGCGACCTTGATCAACCCCGCGACTCCCGCCGCCGACTCCGCGTGCCCGAAATTGCTTTTAACCGAGCCCACCACGCAAGGAAGTCGCCCGGGCTGGTCCGCCGTCAGCACCGCCCCCAGGGCGCCGGCTTCGATCGGATCGCCCACCGGCGTGCCCGTGCCGTGCGCCTCGACATAGGTAAGGTCGGCCCCCGAAAGGGCGGCGGCGGCCAATGCCTCCTTCATCACGATTTCCTGGGCAAGACCATGGGGCACGGTGATGCCCGGGCTGTGCCCATCCTGATTCACCGCGCTGCCCGCGATGACCGCGTAAACGGCGTCACCGTCTTCTTGCGCCTTGCGCAGCGGCTTGAGCACGACAACCCCCGCGCCTTCCGCGCGCGCGTACCCATTGGCCCGGGCATCAAACGACTTGCTATGCCCATCGGGCGCCAGCATCGAGGCGTTGGACAAGGCCATGGCCATGTCGGGCGCGAGCTGAAGGTTGACCCCCCCGGCAACCGCCAGATCGGCCTCGCCGGCCTGCAAGGCCCGGCAGGCCAGATGGGTTGCGACAAGCGACGAAGAGCAAGCCGTGTCGATCACCATGGACGGACCCATGAAATCGAATACATACGACAGGCGGTTCGCGGCAATCGTCGTGGACATGCCGGTGGCGGAATGGACCGAGTGCAGATCACGCTCGGTCGTTCGCATGTGAATGTTTTCGTAATCGTGGGTGAAAAGGCCGATGTAGACGCCGACCTTGTGTCTGGCCAGGTGTGTTATGGGAATACAGGCATCCTCGAAGGCTTCCCATGTGACCTCCAGCAACAACCGCTGCTGAGGATCCATGTAGGCGGCTTCGCGCGGTGATATTCCGAAGAATTGCGAATCGAACCCTTCCACATTCTCCAGGAACCCACCCCTTTTTGTATAAATTTTCCCGGGTTTTCCGCGCGCGGGATCATAATGACGATCCAGGTTCCAGCGGGTTTCCGGCACCTCTCGCGTGCCATCCTGGCCGCGCAGGAGAAAGTCCCAGAACGTTGCGGGTGACACAATTCCGCCCGGAAAGCGACAGCCTATTCCGACAATCGCGATCGGCTCGTAGCCCCTAAGGGAAGATTTCGTCTGCACCATTTATGACCCGTGGACCTCAGTTACAGAGTAAAAACCTCGGCCAGGAGGGATAGGTCAGGCGGCAGGACAGCGCGCTTCACGAGGAAAAGCCGCACACCTTGCCTGGAACCACTTTCGGACGGAGCGATTGATGTTTTTTATTTATTGTAAGGATTTGAAAGGCTGAAACCAAAGTTCAGATTTCACCCCCAGTTTGGTCGGGCACAGGAAAAATAACCGCCATGTGAATCCCTGACCAGCCTTGTTTTACGCCAACACCCCATGACACTCAATATTACCCCTCTTTTTTTAGAAACACCACTTTATCTTTCTTTCCCTGTAAATTCGGCGAACCTCTTGCCATCCATTCTTTTTGTTACAGCTCAACAAGTGACCTACCCATTTTTACAACCCTTACAATGAACACCCGTTCGTCCCCGACAATCAACATCGGGGGGTGACGAAACCCTGGCCGCCTTCCTTCCTTCCTTCCTTCGACGCGCCTTGCGACGCCTCGTCCGTCACTGGACTTTCGAGGCGGGATCTCAACTGAACAAGGTCACGGGATCGACCTTGAGCAAGCGACGCAAGGCGAGGAAGGCGGAGGCCAGCGCCATGCCGGCTGTCATCAACAAAACCATGAGAAGAATTCTTGGAGAAAGGTACATTCCAAGATGGGTTGCTTCCTCGGTCACGGAAAATATCCAGATCGAAAGCAACAGGCCGACGATATAAGAAACAAGGACAACGATTCCGGAGATTTGTATCACCACCCAAGCAAAAAAAGTGGTGGAATATCCAAGGGACTTCAAAACAGCATATTCGGGGATATTTGTTTTGATAACCTGAAAAACGGCCTGGTAGACGAAGAGGATGCCAATCGCCAATCCAACCACAAGGCCAAGATCGATGATCCGGCCAATGGGTGTTTCCCGTGCCCAGAACAGTTTTTCGGTTTCGATCAATTGTTCCTTGGTCAGAACCATGGCCTTCTTGCCCACAAGGTCGGCAATCGCATCGCGGGCTACAAGGGGATCAATGCCTGGTTTTAGTTTAACGCTGATAATCGCCACTTGACTGAGAGGGCTGCCCGGCGCAATAGCGTAATTGTTGGTCGAGGTGATCAAGGCGCCGTCGTAAAGAATATTGGGTCCTAGAGAGAAAAATCCCCCGATGACGACTTCACGACGCAGTTGCTCGGCATTAAGCGGACCCAAAATACGAAGTCCGTCGGGCTCTCCCGGGGTGTTTGCCAGGTCTCCGTAGCGTGGACGCGATTGGATATCGTAAAGGTAGTGTCGATCGTGCGTGATTTCCTGCATCTGATCCGCGAGACCGGGAAGATCCAAGGCCGGATACACCGGATCGATGCCGTAGACCAAAATTTGTTGCGCCGATCCATCCTTCAGACTGATCAGAGGCATGTTGCCGTAATAAAAGGGCATGGCCTTTTCGACCCCGGGATAGCGTTCGGCCACTTCCAACATATCCCGATCAACCGTCGTGAAGGTCTGGATGGACCGGAAGGTCGGTTCGACAACCGCGATTTCGCCGACAAGGTTCTTGTGGATGCGAACGCCGGACCCATAGACCGCGTCTTGCATGCCCAACTGCACGAAAAGCACGATCATGCTCATCGTGACGCCCACCAGCGCCAAAATCGTATTCGTGAGCTGACGATAGAGCTGCTGCGTTCCGACCTTCAGACGCAAGGAGAGAATAAGGTCTCTCATGGCGTGATCCTGACGGTGGTTTCATAGCCAATAATGGGCGGCAAGCTGGCAAGGTCGTTGACCTCGACCTCGACTTCCACCATGTGGGCGTCGCTGGGCGCGGCGGCTTCGGGATCGGGCCGGTTCTGGCGGTTGACGACATTCGCGATCCGGGTGACATGGCCGGGTAAGGGGGTGGTTGACCCCCTCAGCATGGTGAACGCCTCGTTCCCCACCCGGACCCGGGCCGCGTCGACCTCGGGAACGTCGGCGATCACCCGCAGGCTCTGCAAATCCGCGATGCGGGCGATGCCGGTTCCGGCCACCGCGCCGCCATCGTGCGCGAAGACCTTGAGCACGACGGCGTCGAACGGCGCGCGGACGAGTGTCGTTTCCAGTTCCGCCTTGGCCTGGGCAAGCTGGGCCTCGGCCCGGTCGCGTTCCACGGCCGCGATGGCCCGGTCGGTGCGCAGTTGTTCGCGCATGGCGACGAGCTGGTGGCGCGCCATCTCCAGATTGGCTTGCGCTTCGGCATGCTCCTGGACGCGCAGCTCCTCGGCCGCGGCCGCCATGGCGTCGGTTTGGCGAAGCTGGTTGGCCCGATGCGCCTGGGAGGCGGTCTGGCGTTGCTTGGCCACGGCGGCATCAATTTCCGCCTCCTTGGCCTGCACTTCGTGATCCCGGGCGGGGCCCTGGACCGCCTTCAGTTTTTCCTCGGCCAGGCGCAGTTCCTGTTCGGCAACCCGCACCACGGCCGAGGCAAGATCCTGATTGCTCAGCGTGGCGACGACCTGATCCTTCTTCAAGGCCTCGCCTTCGACCACGCTCACGCGGGCCACCATGGGCGTGGCCGTGGTGGTGGAGGCATAAAGGGTGGTCATGCGGATGGGCACGTCAATGCGCCCGCGCGCCACGATGGCACTGCCCCCCACCTGGGCGTCCGCCCCCCCGGGGGGAGGCGTCTCGGCCCAAAGGGGGCCGCCCCAGGCCATCGACACCGCTAGTCCCAAGACCGCGACAAACACGGCTGGCGTGCCGTGGATCACGCTCCCCTGGAAAAGAAACGAGACACCTCGCGACATGGGATCCCCCCCCCTTCATCGGCGACTAAAAAACACGCTAAATCAAAAAATTAGGGTGCGTTCACGGATCGCTTCCGACTGGAATGCACTTTTTAGGAAGGCATGGGTGAAAAACCCGTATTACGCGTTGAGTCCACGGAAAGCGAAAAAGGGCCGCATCATTCACACCGCGACACGGCCAAGACGGCGTTAAGGCCCCCGAAGGCAAAGTTATCCGATAGTGCGGCCCGAAGCGGCCGGGGGCGGGCGTGATGGGGCGTGTAGTCCAGGTCGCACTCCGGGGTGGGGGTGCCGAAATTGGCGGTGGGCGGCACCACGTCGTTTTGCACGGCCATGACCGTGGCGATGAGTTCCAGGGCCCCGGCGGCGCCCATCGCATGCCCGATCATCGACTTGGTCGACGAGACCGAAAGCGCCCCGGCATGGGGTCCAAAAACCTTGTGCAGCGCCTGGGTTTCGACTTCGTCGTTGCTGCGCGTTCCGCTGCCGTGGGCGTTGACATAGTCGATATCCTCGGGGGCCAGTCCGCCGTCCTCCAGGGCAGCCAGGATGGCCCCCGAAGTCCCTTCGACCGAGGGGCGGGTGATGTCGCCGGCATCGGCCGTCATTCCGAAGCCCCGCACCTCGGCCAGCCCGCGCGCGCCCCGCGCCCGGGCACTCTCGGCCGCTTCCAGGACCAGGATCCCCGCGCCTTCGCCCAGCACGAGTCCCCGCCGTTCGGCGCAAAACGGCCGGCAGAGGTCGGGGGAAAGAACGCGCAAGGCTTCCCAACCTTTCAGGAAGGTCAGGGGCGAGCAGATATCGGCGCCCCCGGTCACGGCAACGTCGATCACCCCGGCGCGCACCAACCAGAACGCCACCCCGATGGCGTGGTTGGACGAGGCACACGCGGAACTGACGCAAAACGTGGGCCCGGTAAACCCGAATTCCATGCCGACGGTGCTTACCGGGGAACTCATCATAGCGCGCGGAAGGCCCATCGGGTCGACTCCGATCGCCCGGTCCTCGGCCATCGCGGTCCAAAAGAGGCGGTTGCCCTGGTCCTCGGTGGTTTTTCCCCCCACCGTGCTGCCGATTACCACCCCCACGCGATGGCCCTTCACCGGCGCTTGCGACAGTCCGGCCTGGGCACAGGCCTGACGGGCGGCCAGGATGGCTATTTGGGCGAAGGGGTCGAGCCACATCAGGCGCCGGGGCTCGAAATGCTGGGCGGGGTCGTAGGGCACGAGAGGAGCGAAGGTCTTCACGCCCTTGATGAAGCGGCCCTCGGGATGCTCCAGCGGCCGGATGGCGCAGCGCCCGGAAACGACCGCGTGCCAGAACGAGTCCGTGTCGTTCCCCAGGGGCGAAAGGCATCCCATGCCCGTAATCAGGACTTTGCGCGCCATGATCCGATGCTCACTGCCCAAGGGCGGAACGGTCAATCATGCCGCGCACCATCTTTAACAGTTCGCGGATTTGTCGGGAATCGAGATGAATCGCTCCGTTCCCGGCATCGCATTGTGGCAAGATGAACTGAAACTTGAATTCCCGCTCAAGAGCAAAAACTATGTTTATAATATCAATTGATTGAAGGCCAAGTTCGCCAAATGTGGAATCCAGATTGACCTTGTCGAGGTCCATGGGAACCCCTCTGGCAATTGCAAGTCGCACGCGTTGTTCAAACGCCGCGTCATCATCCAGCGTCATTTCTGACATTTTGCGGTATTTCCTACGGTTTGGTACTCGGCCTGGGTCCTTGAACGGGGACCGACTCACAAAGGTCACTCTTATACGGTAAATGCTGCGCCACAACTTGGAAATGGAAGATTTCTCATGGTGCATACCCTGTTTTCACGGACTCGGCCCCCGGGAGCCTGTCCTTGCCGGGCGAGCCCCTGTCTATTTGGCGCGTCTCGCCGCTGATTTACCCGTTTTAGTCTATCTCGGGGCAATGTGTCCGGGGGTTCGCCGCAAGGCCTCGTCTCCCCAGGTCGCCGGAAGGAGTTGAAGAAACTTCAAGGAGAGGAGCAACAGCCAGGGGAAAACGACGCGCGGCCTGCCCTTGGCGGCGGCGGTCAGAATCCGGCGAGCCGCCGTCTCGGCGTCGATCATGAAGGGCTTGGCGCTGATCACCTGATCGCTCATGGGGCTGCGCACGAAGCCGGGGCTGGCGACGGTGAGGCGAAGGCCCCGGGAGCGCAGGGTTGCGCGCAGGCCTTCCGCCCAGATGGTCAGGCCGGCCTTGGCCCCGCAGTACGCGGGCGACTGGGGCATGCCCCGCAGCGCGGAAAGGGAGCTGACCACCACGAGATGCCCGGCGTGGCGCGGGGTCATCGCTTCGACGGCGGGCAAGACCACGTGCATGGCGCCCAGAAGGTTCACACGAACCACCTCCAAGGCCTCGTCGGCGGTTTCGTCCCGGCCGTCGGCCTTGCGGCCGCCGGTGATGCCCGCGCAGGCGATCACAAGATCAAGCGGGCGTCGGGCGTCCGCGGCCTTGATCCAGTCCGCCGCCTGGTGCGCGTCGCGCACGTCGAACAGATCGGTGTCGACCGTGGCGCCGGCCCCCCGGCACGCCTCGGCCACGGCTTGCAGGCGCGCGGTGTCTCGTCCGGCCAGGTTCAGGTGAACGCCAGGGGCGGCCAGGGCGCGAGCCAGGGCGGCCCCGATCCCACTGCTGGCCCCCGTCACCCCAACCGATATGAACCGCCGCCAGGAGGGATCCCGGCTGGTCGCCTTGCTGTTTATCATCAGCGTCATCCTTTGAATTTTTCCATATATACTCTTCTCGGCTGCGGATGGTACATATCCATCCCGCGCGATCAAAGCGCAGAAGGGCCCACGATGGACCACGGTAGGCCGGAGGGAGGGGGCATGCTAGGGACACTAGCCCTCGCGTGGGGCGGGACAGCCATTGGCGTTCGCTTGGTCGCGGCTTTGTTGCCCCCAAGGGCCCGCCCGGTTCCGGCCCCGTCGCGCGAACCCGCTTCCTTCGTGATTCCCCTCATGGGCAAGGGGGACGCATCGTCCGGGTTCTTCCACTCGCTTCGCCTTCAGCTTCGCCCCGGCGATCAGGTGCTGATCTGCTGCGAGCACGCCGACGACGAAGCCGTTCCCGCCGCCCGGGCATTCATTGATTCCCTCGGTGTGTGCGACGGCACGGTGCTGATCGGGGGCGAGACCCCGACCGGCAACCCGAAGCTCAACAACATGGCCAAGGGGTTACGGGCCGCCAACCGGCCCTTGCTCGTCTTGATGGATGGCGGCCTGGATCTCCCCGCCGACATCGTGGGGCAAGCCGTTGCGTTGCTGAGCGCTCGCGTGGGCTTGGTGTCGGTCGGCAAGGCCGGCGTCTTGCCCGTGGGGGCGGCGGCCGACCTGGAATGCGCCTTCCTGAACGGCTATCAACTGCTGTGGATCGAATTTCTTGACCGGCTGCACGCCACCTGTGGCCTGGGGGGCGTTCAGGTGTTGCGCGCCTCGACCTACCAGGCGATGGGGGGGCTTGACGCCCTGGCCGCGACGTTCGCCGAGGACCACGCCGCCGCCGTGGCCGTGGCCCGCCTGGGACTGGCGACGCGGGTGATGCAAGGCGGGGTGCCCCAGCCCCTTGGGCGGCGCGCCCTGCGCGAGGTTTGGGGCCGCCAACTCCGCTGGGCGGGCTGTCGACGGCGCATGCTTCCCGGCGTTCTGGTCCTTGAGGGACTGGCCGGCATGGGCCCCGCCCTGGCCTGCGTGGGGCTGGGACTGGCCGCGTCCCCGGGCGTGGGGGGCGGTCTCGCGGGAGTGGCGGTTCTTATGCTGGGGGCGGCGTGGGTGGGCGCCGAAACGGTTTGGCTGAAGCGCCGATCAAGGGGAGAAGGCGCGCCTCGCGAGGCACTGTTCATGATCGCCCGCGAGATCCTGATCCCCTTCCTGGTTGCGACGGCTTGGGTGGAACGAGAGGTTCTCTGGCGGGGACGGATCATGCGCTTCCTCAAGGCAGCGGCCTCTTCCGAGGTGGGGGGACGATGATGGCGACGGGCGATGTCGTGGTGCTGCGGGTCGACGCGGCCGCCGCCCA
The DNA here is from genome assembly GCF_007992075.1 of Pararhodospirillum oryzae. Lineage (GTDB taxonomy): Bacteria > Pseudomonadota > Alphaproteobacteria > Rhodospirillales > Rhodospirillaceae > Pararhodospirillum > Pararhodospirillum oryzae. The sequence continues at coordinate 4,168 of NZ_BJZO01000070.1, read as the reverse complement.
GCGCCGTCCTCTTCTGGACGCGGTCGAGGCGTTTTGTCGACAGGTGGGGGGGGACGATCGGATCCTGGGACAGGTTCTCGTGGTCGTCGACGAGGTGTTTACAAATATCATCTCTTATGCCCACGACCAAAACGAAGGGCATGGGGTCGATGTTGAAATGACCGAAATCATGCCCGGAAAAATCTCGATCCGGATCAGTGACGACGGGCGAGCGTTCAATCCGATTGATCGGCCGGCGGTCGATACCGGTCTGGCTTTGGAGGACCGGAAAGTGGGCGGGCTGGGGATTCATTTCTTGAAGACCTTCATGGATTCCTACGCATACGAACGGCATGGAAACACCAACCACCTGACCGTGACGAAACAGCTTTGGGTCCCCGCGGACCGAGACAAGGAGGGAGCGGTGTAAATGAAGGTTACTGCAACACAAGAAGGATCGGTGACCATCGTGGCCATCGAAGGCAAGATCGATACCGATACCTGTGATGATGTCGAGGCTGCTCTGCTTGCCCACATCAACAAAGGGGCCAAAAGACTGGTGATCGATCTTGCCGACGTGACCTATGTGTCGAGCGCGGGATTGAGAGCCGTTCTTATCGTGGGCAAAAAAATCAAGTCACTACAAGGAAAAATGGCTTTTTGCACGCTCAGGCCGGTGATCTGGGACGTGTTCGAGGCCAGCGGCTTCACCTCGATTCTGACCGTGTGCGAAACCCGCGACGGCGCTCTTGCCTTCTGCCAGGGATGAGTGCCCGCCAATGTCCGAGGAGCCTCTTTCGGAAGACGCAGACGGCATAAAACGAGAAAAAGCCGTGGTGGTGGAAGCCCAGGCGCTCGACTATGCCTACGGGACGGGCCCGCAACGCCGCCAGGTGCTCAGCGACATCAACCTGGTGGTTCGCGAAGGCGATGTCGTCTTGCTGACCGGTCCCTCGGGGTCGGGCAAGACGACGCTTCTGACCTTGATCGGCACCTTGCGCCATATCCAGGAAGGCCAGTTGTCCCTTTTTGGCAAGGACGTGTCCAAGACCACCACCAAGGAATTGTTGCGCCTGCGCAACCGTGTTCGCTTCGTCTTCCAGCGCCACAATCTCCTGGGCTCCCTGAACGTCCTTCAAAACGTGATCAGCGGGATCATGGTCACGCCGCTTTCGGACCCCGAATGGGATGAACAGCGCGCGGTGGCGCTTCTGGACACCTTGGGACTGGGCGAGAAAGTCAAATCCTGGCCCGACCAGCTCTCGGGCGGACAGCAACAGCGGGTGGCGATCGCCCGGGCCCTGGTCAGCCTGCCCGACCTGATCCTGGCGGACGAACCGACGGCTTCCCTTGATCGGGAGTCGGGCCGCATTGCCCTGGAGCAGATGCGCGCCCTGGCCAACCGGATCAATTGCGCGGTCGTGATCAGTTCCCACGACGAGCGGATTTTTGATATCGCCACCCGACGCGTGCATATCGACGACGGTCATTTGCGGGAACTGGAGACGACGGGAACAAACCCATCATGAGTCGTGACCGGGTTGAAGCCTTGCAGGCAACGCCGCTGTTCGTCGGTCTTTCGGACGGTTTTCTCGGGCAATTGGCCGATGCGTGCCAGGCGATTGACGTGACCGCGGGAACCGTCTTGTTTCAACAAGGCGAAAGCGGCAAGGATGCCTATATCATTTTGTCCGGGGAAGCCAGGATCCTCCTGGAGACGCCGCTGGGGTCTTCTTGCATCGCCGTCGTCGGCCGGGGGCAGCTGCTGGGCGAAATGAGCGCGCTGGCCGATGTGTCACGCACCGCGACCGTGATCTCCGAGACCCCGATGGCGCTGCTGCGCATCCACCACGGCGACCTTCACCGGTTGATTTTGTCGTATCCGGATGCGGCCCTTTCAATTCTGCAGATCCTGGTGCACCGGCTGGACAACACAAACCGTCCGCTGGGATACCTTTTGCATGCGGCCAACGCCCTGGAACGGGCCGATCTCGACCCGGCCTTGCTGGATGCGATGATTGCCCAGGCCGGCGCCATCACCCCATTCGCGCAGGCCTTCGCCCGTGTCGTCCGCGCCCTGGTGGCGCGCCGCGAAAGTGTCCGCGAAATGGAATTGTCGGCACGCCTGCAACGCTCGATCCTGCCCGCCTCGATCCCGGAGCTGGCAGGCGTTGATTTCGGCGCCTTGATGGAGCCGGCCCGGGCCGTTGGGGGAGATTTTTACGATATTTTCTCGTTGGGCGAACGGCGGGCGGCGGTGGTGGTGGCCGACGTTTCGGGCAAGGGGGTGCCGGCGGCCTTCTTCATGGCGGTGACGCGCACCGCCATGCGCGCCCTCGCCCATTCCCGAGGGGAGAAGCCCAGCGACCTGGTGGCCAGCGTCAACGCCATGATTGCCGCCGAAAACACCGAATGCATGTTCGTCACCTTGTTTCTGGGGGTGATCGACGCGGTGGACGGGCGCTTCGAGTGGTGCAGTGCCGGTCACACGGATGGGCTCGCCGTGCTTGGCAGCGAAGTGGTTCGGCTGAAGCCCACCGGTCCGGCCATTGGAATCGATCCCGATGCCCGGTACACGACCAGGGAGGTCCGCCTTTCGCCCGGCGACAGCCTGTTCATCTACACCGACGGCGTGACCGAGGCGATGTCCCCCACGGAGGACCTGTTCGGCATCGACCCCTTGATCGCCCTGCTTCAGTCCTGGCGCGGGGGCGATCCCCGCGATGTCGTCAAAGCAGTCGAGCACGCGGTGGTGGCCTTCACGGACGGGCACCCCCAGGCCGACGACATCACCTGTCTGGCCCTTCGAAAGCTGTAGTCCGAAGTTTTAGGCCGACCGGGGCTGTGACGGAGGGGGTGTTTTGGTTGTTCTTTGTCCAGGACGCCGTGCGTAAAACCGGAGCCGGGCCCGGCGCTCCAACTCTTTTCTACGTTCGACTTATCCGAAAGGCGGTCGCCACTTTTCGGGTCTCACTCTAACGGTGCGAAACCATGACCATTACCCTTGTACCCGCGAATTCAGGCAAGGAACTGGACGATTTCATCGATTTGCCGGCGCGATTGTATTCGGGATTCCCAGAGTACACGCCGCCCTTGAGGATGGATCGGGAAAGCGTCCTTCGGCCCGACAAGGCATCGTTCTTCAAGCATGGCAGCGCGTGCTATTGGGTGGCCTACCGCGACGGACAAGCCGTCGGACGCATCTCCGCCCAAATCGACAAGGCGCAACCGAAGGGCGTGTTCGAGGATGCGGGTCTTTTCGGCTGCCTCGACGCCATCGACGATCCCGACGTCACCCGCCCGCTTTTCGAGGCGGCCGAAACCTGGCTTCGCGAGCAAGGGCGCGCGCGCGCCATCGGCCCCTTTTTGCTTTCCATCAATGGGGAACCGGGATTGCTGGTGGAGGGACGCAGCGAACCCCCGCTTCTCATGGTTCCGTGGCATCCCGCCTATCTGGAACAACACGTCCTGGCCAACGGTTACGCCCGGGCGCATGACCTGCATTACTGGCGCATGGAGGATCTGCCGGCCAGAATCGCAGCCTTTCGCAGCCGGCCGCGCTTCAGTGACCGGATCGCGACTCTGACGCTTCGAAAAATCGACATGAAAAATATTGCCCGCGACATCGAGATCATGCGTCAGATTTATAATGATGCCTGGAAGAAGAACTGGGGTTTCGTTCCTCTTGAAAAGGAAGACCTTGAAGCAATTAGCACGGAGTTAAAGCCATTTGTAAAATCTGAATTTGGGTTCATCGCAGAGCTAGAAGGAAGACCAGTCGCTGTTGCGATGTTCATTCCAAATCTTTATGAAATAACTAAAGATATTGGACCTGTCCCGTCATTCATTGGCTGGATGAAGCTGGGAATAAGAATGCTTTTTCGCCGATTCCAGACGGGTAATGTTATTTTATTTGGCTTATTGTCCGAATACCACCAGTCGATTGGTGGTGCTGTCTTGTCCCGGTCGCTGCTTGACGAGATGTTGCACCGCTTGTCGGAGTACAAGGAGCATACGGGATGGATGGAAGCCGGTTGGGTCCTGGAAGAGAATATCCCCATCCAGGGCATTCTCCAAGAATATGGTTTCAAGAAAAAAAGGACTCTGAGGCTATTCGATAAATCGATCTGATGAAAACGGACGGATCTGATGGCTAAAAATAGGATTTTCCTGGGTTTTGGGGGTGTAA
>NZ_BJZO01000069.1 GCF_007992075.1 Pararhodospirillum oryzae | reverse complement strand
CGCGAGTCCTGGCCGTCGCGGGAGCGGTCGGGCCGGGGGGGCGGGCGCGAGTACCCGGCCTCGGCGCTGCCGGAGGGGGCGCGGGTGGCGCTGGCGCGGCGGCGGGTGGCGGGGGATCTTGCGGCGGCCGCCGAAGCGGCCCCGGTGTCAGCCGACCCCGGCCGTCTGACGGACGCGGCGCGGGCGACGATGGCGGCGCGCTCGGCGCTGCTGGCCGAGATCGACCGCCTGCAAGCGGACGGGGGGCTGACGGCGCGGCAGGCGGTGCTGGTGCTGCTGGACCACGCCAAGGCCGGCACCTTGCGCGCCGATCTGGCCGTGATGATTCCGGCCGCCAACGCGCGCGGCGGCAAGACGGGTACCCGCACGCTGTCTTACAGCAGCTTGTATAGATGGCTGCGCGAGCGGGACACGGGGGGCGTGGTTGCCCTGGCGCCGGCGGCGCCGGCGGCGCCGGACTGGCCGGCGTGGGCGCCGACGCTGCTGGAGCTGTATCGGCGCCCGCAAAAGCCGGCGATCGCCGCCGCCCTGGCCCTGTGGCCCGAGGGGACCGGGCCGGCGCCGAGCTACGACCAGGCGCGGCGGTTTATCAATTCGTTGGGCGCGCTGGCCCGCAACATGGGACGGATGGGGCCCCGTGAGCTGAAATCGTTGCGGGCGCACCGGGTGCGGATCTTTGAGCACCTGCTACCCGGCGACGTGTGGACGGCCGATGGCCATTGCCTGGACCGCGAGGTGATGCACCCGCTGACCGGCAAGCCGGCGCGGCCGGAAGTGATCGGCATCGTGGACGTGGCCACGCGGCTGTGGGTGGGCTGGTCGGCGTGGCTGGACGAAGCCGCGTGGCTGGTGGCGGCGGCGCTGCGGGCGGCCATCCTGGCTTACGGCGTGCCTGCCATATGGTATGTAGACAACGGGTGCGGTTTCAGAAACCGCGCGCACTCGGCGCCGGTGACCGGGCTGTTGGGGCGGTTGGGGGTCACACCGAAGCACTCGATCCCCTACAACTCCCAAGCGCGGGGGGTGATCGAGCGCTTTCATAAGACGGCCCTTGTTGCCCCGGCCAAGGAATCAATGGCCTACATGGGCGCCGACATGGATCGGCAGGCCCGGCACCTGGCCTACAAGACCTCGCGCCGGGACCTGCGCCTGTACGGGTCCAGCCCGATCATCCAGCCGTGGGACGATTTTATAGCCTGGGTCGATGCGATGCAGGCCCGCTACAACGCGCGGCCGCACTCGGCGCTGCCCAAGGTGCGCGACCCGGACACGGGCAAAATGCGCCATCAGACGCCGGCCGAGGCGTGGGCCGCCAAGATGGTGGATGCCGAGGCGCAAGGGGTGGCCCCGGTGCGGGTGACGCCCGAAGAGGCGCGCGACCTGTTCAGGCCGCACGAGGAGCGCACGGTGCGCCGGGCGACCGTGAGCCTGGGCGGGGCCAGCTATTACAGCCGCGTGTTGGAGGACTGCGACCTGCACGGCACGCGGGTGCAGGTGTGCTACGACGCCCACGACCTGGGCCGGGTGTGGGTGCGCGACCTGGAGGGCCGCCTGATCTGCGAGGCGATCCGCGACGGCAACGCCACGCCGTACCAGCCGGCCGAGGACATCGCCCAGGCCCGCGCTACCCGCGCCACCGCCGTGGACCTGCGCCGCGCGCGAGACGAAGACGCCTTGCCGGCCCTGACCGCCGACGCGGTGGTGGTGCCGATGGTGTCGGCCGACACCACCCGCGCCCTGGCCGACCTGCGCGCCGAAATGGCGGCGCCGGCGATCGCGGCCGGGGTGCCGGCCACGGCGAAGGAGAGATACCGCAAGTGCCTGATGATCACGGCGGCCCACGCGGGTGGGCGGCCGGTGGACACGGCCGCCCTGACCTGGGCCGACGGATACCGCCGGACCCCGGAATACCGCACGCAAGAGGAGATGCACCGCGAATTTGGCGCGCTGTACCTGCCGGAGGAAACGGCGGTGGCGAGCGCTTGAACCGGACCCGGATTGAGAACCAACCAACCCCGGGCCACACACCAAGGATGGATCAACAGAGGATGGATATGTCCGACACTGCCCCCCCTGTCAATAGCACGATCGCGCCGCTCACGAACGTGGCCCTGTTTGGCTCGGTGATGGCGCGACTCGTTGAGCGGCCGCGCCATTTGCCGGGCCTGGGCTTGTTTTACGGTTTTTCCGGCTATGGCAAGACTTTCGCGGCGCGGTACGCCGCAAACAAACACCGCGCCTATTACCTTGAGGTTGGCGAGTCGTGGACCAAGGCCAAATTCTTGCGGGCGTTGCTGGCCGAGCTGGGGCGGCAGCCCCGGGGCACGGCGGCCGACATGGTGGAACAGGCGATCGAGGCGCTGGCGCTGGTGACGCGGCCGGTGATCGTGGACGAGTGCGACCACATCATCAGGCGCGGATACCTGGAAACGCTGCGCGAGGTGCATGACAAGTCGGGCGCGCCCATGGCGTTGATTGGCGAGGAGCTGGCGCCCAGCCTGATCGCCCAGCGGTCGGAGCGCGTGCACAACCGCATCCTGGTGGCCGAGGCGGCGCAGCCGATGAGCGTGGACGACGCGGCGGTGCTGGCGCGCCTGTATCACCCCGGGCTGGCCCTGGCGCCGGACCTGCTGGAGGCCCTGGTGCGGGCATCGGGCGGGCGGGCGCGGCGCGTCGCGGTGAACTTGCAAAAGGTGGCCGACGAGGCGGCGGTGCAGGGGTGGGGCGCGGTGGACGCCGCCACCTGGGGCGCGCGCGAGCTGTACACGGGGCAGGTGCCCGGCCGGCGGAGGGCCGAGTGATGGGACGCCGGCCAGTGGACGACATGGCCCGGCTGTCGGTGCGGGTGCCGCGCGGGCGACAAGGCATCTGGGAGACGCTGCGGGCCCTGACCGCCGGCGGGGCCAGCGCCAGCCTGCCCGAGATCCTGGACGGCAGCGCCGAGGCGCATAAATCGACGATCCGCACCTATTTGCGATGCCTGGAAGCGGCCGGGATCGTGGCGCGCGAGGAAGGCGACGGGGTGCGCTACCGCCTGCTGCGCGACCCCGGGCCCGAAGCGCCGCGCCTGCGCCGGGATGGGAGCCCGGCCCAGCACTCGCTGGGCACCGAGCAGATGTGGCGTGTGCTGCGCATGGCCTCGGCCCTTGACGCGCGCGAGCTGGCGGTGACGGCGAGCACCGAGGAGCACCCGGTGGCGCTGGACACCGCGCGGGCCTACCTGCGGGCGCTGGACCGCGCCGGGTATCTGGCGGTGGTGGAGCCCGGACGCCCGGGGCACAAGGTGGGCACGGGACACCTGACGGTGTATCGCCTGATCAACAACACAGGGCCGTTGCCGCCGCAGATCCAACGCATCAAGGCGGTGTGGGACCAGAACCTGCGCGCCCACGTGGGCGAGGGCGTGATCGAGGGGCGGGAGCATGAGTAGCGCGCCCATCCCCGAACCCCGCTGGCTGGCGCTGCTGCGGGCCGAGGCCGGGCGCGGCTCCATCGCTGCCGCCGCCCGGCGAGTCGGCATATCGAGGGCGGCCGCCTCGTCGCTGCTGAGCGGCACGTACCCTGCCGTCAGCACCGATGCCATGGCTGCCCGGGTCCTGGCGGCGCTGGACGTCAGGATCTGCCCGGGACTCGGTGCCGAGATGGCGCCGGAGGTCTGCGCCGATTGGCAGGCCAAGGCCCACGTACTGGTCGCAACCAACGGCCAGCGGGTGGCGATGTATCGCGCCTGCCGGGCGTGCCCCCATTACCTCATCCAGGATAAGGACGCTCCCCATGAGTAGTGCCCCCCCTTGCCCGCTGCCCGCCCTGGACCCTGGCGGTCTGTCGATGATCCTCGCCGTGGCCCACAAGGTGGTGGGCGATCTGGTGGGGGGCGCAGGCGCGGGCCCCACCATCACTGTGCCCAAGCGCACGGCCATGGCCCTGCTGTGCGCGCTGGAGCACGCCCACGCGGCGGCCGTGGCGCAGCAGCGGCTGATCCAGGCCGCCGGCCTGGATGGGCGCGGCGCCGGTCCGGCGGACGCGACGGCGCCGGCGGACGTGGTGGCGCCGGGCGCGCGGGTGATCCCCATCACGGTAGCGAGGAGGACCGGCGGATGAGCGATCGACACGAACCCTCCTTGCGGCTGGGCGGGATCGTGGCCCTGCCCCTGCCGGGCGGTGGCACCGCGCGCGGGCAAGCGATAGCCTGGCGCGACATCGGCGCCGGGCGGGGCTTGCTAACCATCACGGATGCCGACACGGCCGCCCAGCGCCAGGTGCTGATGGCGCGCGTGGACGACGTCCTGCGGCCGGTGGCGGCGAGCCCGACACCGGCCCAGGCCCAGGCCCTGGCCCGCGCCGCCCTGCAAGGGCACGGGCTGGCGGGCCCGAAGTCTGAACTGGTGCTGGCGCTGGCGCTGGCGGTGGCGAGCGACGGCCTGCGGGTGTGGCCGCGCGAGGCCCCCGCACCCGTCAGCGCCGGGCCCGACCTGACGCGCGGACACGACGCCCTGGCGATCATCGCCGCTCGGCACCCCGACCGCCTGCCGGCCGCGCTGCGCGTGCTGGACACCCTGGCCTGCCTGCCGGCGGCCAGCCCTCTCCCTCCCTCCCTGGAGCATTGATGATGACGAGCGATACATCCCCCGCGACCGTGCCCGACGGGTACCTGCGCGACGCCAAGGGGCGGCTGGTGCCGGAGCACCTGGTCAAGCCGCTGGACCTGCTGATGGATCAGGCTGTGCGCGCCTTGATCGGCCACGCGGAGACCTTGAGCGGCCAGATTGCCCGCTTCCGGGGGCACTCGTTTGACGACGTCGCCTCGCTTTTGGCCCTCGCGGCCGATCAGTACGGCGCCAGGATTGGCGGCGCCAAGGGCAACATCACCCTGACCAGCTACGACGGGTGCTTCAAGGTGCAGGTGGCGGTGGCCGACCGGCTGACGTTTGGGCCCGAGTTGCAGATCGCCAAGGCGTTGATCGACGAGTGCATCGTGGATTGGAGCGAGGGGGCGCGGGCCGAGATCCGCGCCCTGGTGGAGCATGCCTTCAGGCCGGACAAGGAGGGGCAGGTCAGCCGCGACGCGGTGCTGGCGCTGCGCCGAGTCGAAATCGACGACGAGCGTTGGCGCCGGGCCATGGACGCCATCACTGACAGCATCCGGGTGGTGGGCAGCAAGAGCTACATCCGGTTTTACCGGCGCGCCGATCCGCAAGCGCCGTGGCAGGCGATCACCGTTGATCTGGCGGCGGCGTAGGGAGGGCGGATCATGACCCCCACCACACTGCGCCTTGCCGTGTTGCGGGCCGTCGCGCCGGTGTGCGTGGGGCGGCCGGAGTGCCTGGTTGCCACCCTGGGGCAGGCGTTGGCCTGGGTCGAGGGGGCACCGGCGCCCGCCCTTGTGGAGGCGCCGGAACCCGATGGTGATGCGCCGGGAAGGGCTGACGATGCACCAGATCCGGCCCTTGATGCGCCAAGCCCGGCCCTTGAGGCGCCGGCGCCCGATGGTGATGCACCGACCCCCGTCCTTGAAGCGTGCGTGCCGTGGCCGCACGTCGGGGGCACGCGAGGCGCGGTGCTGGAGGCCGTGTGCCGGGGTGCCGGGACGGCCGCCGAGGTGCGGCGGCTTGCGCCCGGCGTGCCGCGTGGCAGCGTGCACAACACGCTGCACGCCCTGGTACGGGATGGCCTGGTTGCGCGTGACGATCAGGTTGTGCCGTGCCGGTATCGCCTGATCGGCACGGCGCCGGCGCCGGTGGCGGTGCCTCCCTCCGCCTCGACTCCCGCCCCGGTGTTGGACGCCCGGGCCCAGGCGCTGGCCGCGTATACCGGGGGGGTCACCAAGTGCCCGCCGGGCTGGGCGGCCGGCGTGACGCACATCGAGGACGCTCTGGGCAAGGTGGCGCCGCCGCCTCGGCCCGAGGCGCCAGCCCAGGCCGGCAAGCGCAAGAGGTTCTGGTGATGAGCGACGTGGATCTGTTCGGGGCGCTGTGCCCTCCGGCACGGTCCGCCCGCTCGCGGACGGCGCGGCCCAAGGGCTACGCCGGGCCGCCCGGCACGGGTCCGGCAGGCGAGACGTGCGCCAGTTGCGCACACCGGGTGCGCGGGCGGGGGTGGTCCAAGTGCCGACTTACCCAGCGCACCTGGACGTGCGGGCGCGGGTCGGACGTGCTGGCCCGCGCGCCAGCCTGCCGGTGGTGGCGAGCGTTATCGATTCGATAACATACCCGTTGACACGGCGTTATCTGTAAGGTAACTTTTTCCCGTCAACACCACAGGAGGCTTATCATGCAAGCGACGCGATCCATGTCCGTGAGGTTTTGCCCGCTGGTTACCCCACCCGACCCCGAGTGTTCAGCTCTCGCCCAGTGGAGTTACAGCCGGCGGGTGGACCGCGCCGGCCCAGCGCGACTGTCGGCGTGCGTCAGTGTTGTTACGCGGCCCGGTCTCCCGGGCTACTGGGTATGTAGGCCCCAGTATTGCTACACGGGCGGCCCCCGCCGCTACCGGCGCCTCCCTCCGCGTATCGAGAGGACCTTGTGGCTGCTCCATTGGCGGACCACCGCCGTGGAGACCGCCAGGGCCGCGGCCAAGGCGGTCCAGTGGGCGGTGAGGGGGTGGGGCGACGCCCTGCGCCGGCATTATGACGCATGGCAATGTCGCCGGATGTACGGAGCGCTGCTGGATGAGTCCGCGCGCATGGCCAATACCAATAAGTCGAGGGAGGTCAAAAAATGATCCAACTCACCGGGAGCCCCAAGCAAGTCTCCTGGGCCACCGAGATCCGGGGGGCGGTGGTCCCCCGGTTGCTGGCCCTGGCCGGGTCCGACGCCGAGCGGGCTTATGCCGAGCTGCTGCTGGCCCAGGCGACCCCGGCCACGTGGTGGATCGACAATCGCCGCGCCGAGCCCGAGCCCCTGGCGTGGCGCCTGCGGAGCGACTGGGGGCGATGGGTGTCCGCGCCCGCGCCCGTGGCCGTGCCCGATCCGGCGGCCCTGCCCCTGCTGGCCCGGGACCCGGTGGCGCTGGCCGCCGCCGCCCGCGCCGCGATCGAGCGGGTCCCGGGGTATCGATACTCATCTCAGGCCCTGACCGAGCGCCTGGCCGTCGGGCTGAGGCCAGGCGACACCTGGAGGTCGGGCCGCAAGCGGGTCTCGTACCTCGGCCACGGGCGCGTGCTGGTAGAGCGCCTCGGAGTGTATGACGTCGCTCTTGAGAGCGACGCCAAGGAGCTGCCGGCGCATGATCTGGAGGAAATGCTGGCCCTGATCGCGCGCGAAGCCGCCAAGGCGGCCGTCAAAGAGTGACGGATATGGCGGATTGCCTTGACCCAGAGGGCGCGAGGGCCCTCCTGCGCATGCTGGGCGTGTCCCAGGCCCAGTTGGGCCGGGTGCTCACGGCGGCCCGGACCGACGGCCGGCAGACAACGCCGGCCACGGTCTCACACCAGCTTAACCACCTGGGCTCGTACCCGGCGCTGGCCCTGCTGCTGGTCGCCTGGGCGGCCCACCCCGAGCTGGTGCCCGCCCCAACCCCCGAGGACCGGGGCGCCCCCTAACCCTGGAGGATGCCTGTCGTGATGCACCGTGACCTGGACGATACCGCCGCCCTGCGCCGGGCGATCCATGCCGGGGCGCGCGAGTTGGGCCTGGATGAGGAGGCCCGGCGGGACCTGATGCGCCGGGTGACGGGCCTGGACAGCAGCAAGGATATGACGCCCCCCCAGATGCGCGCGGTGCTGGCCGAGTATGACCGGCTGCGCGGACCGGGAGCGCAGGGCAAGGCGTGGCGGCGGCCGACCAGCGCGCGGGCCGATGTGCGGCTGATCTTTGGACTGTGGCGCGGGCTGCACGAGGCCGGGTTGATTAAGGATGGATCGGGCCGGGCCTGCCGGGCGTGGGTGAGGCGTCAGACGGGCGTGGATGACCCCGACTGGCTGACGGTGGCGCAGGCGCGGGCCTGCGTCGAGGCCCTCAAGGCGTGGCGGGCGCGGGGGACGGCATGACCCGGGATCTGGACCTACCGGCGGATCTGCCGGCCGGCGCGGTGGAGCTGATCGAGGCGGTGGGCGCCGAGGCGGCCTGGGTGATCGTGCGCGCCTATGGCGGCACCTGGGTGCCCGTGCCCGCGACCCTGCCGGCCGATCACGAGCTGGCGCGGCGCCTGGGACCGGCGGTGGCGGCGGCGCTGGTGGCGTGGGCCGGCGGCGGGCGCGTGTATATCCCCTCTTGCCGGGTGGCCACCACCCGCGCGACAATCCGCGCGCTGGCTGCCACCGGCCGCAAGCGGCGCGACATCGCCACGGCGGCCGGCGTGAGCGAGGCCCGCGTGTATCAGGTGCTGGCCGAGGGGCCGACTGCCGACACCCGCCAGATGGACCTGTTCGCGACGCCCGCTGCCCACAAGGAGCCGGCCTCAAGGGCTTGAGGTCGCCGGCCTTGGCGCCGGCCCGCATCCTGACCCCCTCGACACCCGCCGGAGGGGCCGCGCGATGCAAGACGACGACACCCCCATCATCCCCCACGATCCTGTTTGGGCAGCCGCCCTGGCTGCCGTGCTGGCACACGAGGGGGGGTACGTGGACGACCCCCACGACCCCGGCGGCGCGACCCAATGGGGGATCTCGCTCCGCTGGCTGTGCTTGCTGGACGACGACGCCGGAGACATCGATGGCGACGGCGACGTGGACGCCGATGATGTCCGGGCGCTGACGCCGGCCCAGGCGGGCGCCTTGTATTATAAGGAGTGGTGGGCGCCCCTGCGGTGCCCGCAGATGCCGCCGCCTATCGCGATCAAGCTGTTTGACACGGCGATCAATGTAGGCCAGCGCCGGGCGGTGCGGATGCTCCAGCAGGCCCTCAATGCCCAGCGCGTGCAGCCTCGTCTGACCGAGGATGGCCTGCTGGGGCCGCGCACGCTGGCGGCTGTGCAAGCCCCGATGTGGGTACAATCTCCCACTATGACCAAGGCCCTGCTGGCCGCCATGGCCGAGGCGCAAGAGAGCTATTACCAGGGTCTGGTGGACCGCAAGCCGGCGCGGGCGCGCTACCTGCGGGGCTGGACGCGCCGGGCGAGGTGGCTGCCCGAGTTGTCCTACCCGCCGGGCGGGAGGGCCGCCCCATGATCCCCCTGTTGATTCCGGCGGCGCTGGCGCTGGCCAAGGTGGCGGCGCCGTGGCTGGCGGGCAAGATCCTGGGCGACGACGCCGGCGCCGTGGCGGCCCGGGTGGTGGACGTGGCCCAGGCGGCCACCGGCACCGCCACCCCCGAGGCGGCGCTGGCGGCGGCGCAGGCCAACCCTGAGGCGGCCGCGCGGGTGCAAGAGGCGCTGATGGACCTGGAGGCCACCCTGGCCCGCGAAGAGACGGCGCGGCTGCAAACCATCAACGATACCGCCCGCGCCGAAACCCGGTCGGAGGACGCCTATGTCCGCCGGTGGCGCCCCACCTGGGGCTACGTGACCGCCGCCACCTGGGCGCTTCAAGGGCTGGGCGTGCTGGCCTGCCTGACCGGTGCCGTGGCGGCCACGCTGCGCGGCGAGGTGTCAGCCGTTACCGCGCTGCTGACGGGCGCCTCCGACCTGGCCGGAGCCCTCACCTTGCAATGGGGCGTGGCGCTGACGGTGCTGGGGGTGGCCGTGCAAAGCCGCACACGCGACAAGCAGGTGGCCGCCGGAAGCCCCCCGCCCACGGTGTGGGAGACGGTAACGAGCTTGGTGGGGGCCGGGCGCGGCCGGAAGGGGGGGCGATGACGGCGCGGGAGGCGTGGGACGTGGTGGTGCAGACCGTGCCGGTGATCAGCCTGGGTGTGACCGCGTTGGGCGGCGCCGTGTTGTGGCGTTTGTCGCGTATCTTCGTGACTCGTGAGGCCCTCGACCGCCACGCCGAGCACGAAGCGGCGTGGCGTGGCGCCCACGACGCGCGGGTTGAGGAGGTGTCGGAAAGATTGGACCGGGGGGAGCGTCGCTTTGCGGCGCTCGAAGCGTCCATCGGCGCCCTGCCCAGTCAGGCCAACATGCAAGCCCTTGAAAGCAAGCTGAGCGACCTGCGCGCCGATGTGGCCAGGTTGGGCGGCCAACTGGATGGTGCCCAGGGGCTGACCAGCCGATTGGAGCGCGTGGTGGACATGCTGACGGAGCACCATTTGCAGGGGGAGCGGCGGCCATGATGACCCTGGCGGATCGCCTGCGTGAGGATCGGCGCCTGTGCATCGTGCGGCTGACCGCCGAGGATGCCGACTACCGCCTGAATACGTCCGTGCTGGCGTCGGCGCTGGCCGACCTGGGCCACGGCGTGGCCCGAGACGTGGTGGAGGCGGACGTGGCGTGGCTGGCCGAGCAAGGGCTGGTGACGGCTGAAAGCCTGGGTGGGGGTAAGGTCACGGTGGTGGCGCTGACCGGGCGCGGCCTGGACGTGGCGCAGGGGCGCGCGGTGGTGCCGGGCGTCAAGCGCCCGCGCCCGGGGGTGTGACGTGCCCCGGAAATCGCGCATCGAGATGGAATTGCCGCCCGAGGCGTTGGCTGAGTTTAACAGGCTGCTGGGGACCGGGCGGTTGACCGTGGATGGCCTCTGCTTGTGGCTGGAGGGGCAAGGGTACGACATCAGCCGCTCGGCGGTTGGGCGGTATTCCAAGGGTTATGCGCAAGTCGCAGAACGCCTGCGTCAAACGCGGGAAGTGACCAAAGCCTTGACCACGGAGCTAGGCGAAGCGGCGGCCGAGGGACAGCAGGGCCGCCTGCTGGTCGAGATGGCGCGCGGGCTGGTGTTTGATTTCGTCACCAAGGCCCAGGATGGCGAAGCCTTGGACGCGAAAGAGGTGGCCTTGCTGGGCAAGGGATTGGCCGAAATGGCCCGGGCCGCCCGGCTGGATCAGGATTTCGAGGAGCGGGTCGCCAAGGTGGCGGCATCCCGCGCGGCGGCGCTAATCGAAACGGCCGGCCCTCGGCGCGGTCTGTCGGCCGACACCATCGCCCAGCTCAAGGCCGATTTCCTGGGAGTGGGCGGGTGAGCCACATAGGCCGTCTCCCCGACCCGGACTTGCGTCGGCGCCTGACCGGCGAGCCCCTGCTGCTGCCGTACCAATCCGGCTATTTGGACGTGGTCGCCAAGCACGATGTTACGGTGGTCGAGAAATCCCGGCGCATCGGCTTTACCTGGGCGACAGCCGCCGACGCCACCTTGACCGCCGCCGCCGAACGCTCCGCCGGTGGCATGGATGTGTATTATCTGGCTTACGAAAAGGAGATGACGCGGGAGTTCATCGACACCTGCGCGGCCTGGGCACGCCTGTTCGACAAGGCGGCCAGCGCGGTGGAAGAGATCGTTTTCAAGGATGGTGACAAGGACATTCTGGCGTTCCGGATTGTGTTTGCCTCGGGTTACGAGGTCGTGGCCTTGTCGTCCACGCCCCGGGGACTGCGTGGACGACAAGGCAAGGTAATCCTCGACGAAGCCGCGTTTCACGACAACCTGGAAGAAGTCCTGAAGGCCGCCCTGGCCCTGTTGATCTGGGGCGGCAAGGTGGTGGTGATATCGACCCACAACGGCGCCGAAAATCCCTACGCGACCCTGGTCCAGGAAGCGAAGGCCGGCCAGAAGGGATATGGGTTTGTCCGAGTGACCTTCGACGACGCCTTGGCCAGCGGCTTATACCGGCGCATCTGCTTGGTGCGCGGGCAACCGTGGGATGGCGCCGACGAAGCGCGGTGGCGCGAGGGGATTATCCGTCAGTACGGCGACGGCGCCGACGAAGAACTAAACTGTATTCCGAATGTCACGGGGGGCGCCTGGATCGCCGGCGCCCACATTGAGGCGGCGGTCCACGCGGATGCCGGCCGCCCCGCCCTGTACGCTGGCGGCGCCTGTTTCGCGGGCAATGACATTGCCCGACGGCGCGACCGGTGGGTGGCCACGGTACTGGAGCGCACCGGGGTCGTCTTGTGGCTGCGCTCCGAGATTGTGTTGTCGGACGCACCGTTCAGGGAGCAACTGGCGACCATTGACGGCTTGATGGCTGATTACCGCATCCTGCGCCTTGCCGCCGACCAGACAGGCATCGGCGAAATGCCGGTGGAGGAGATGCGCCGGGCCCACGGGAGCCGGGTGGAAGGCGTCATCATGTCGGGGGACCGGCGCCTGGCGGTGGCGCAGGCCGCGCGGGATGCGTTCGAGCGCGGCGTGGTGCGCATCCCGGACGACCCAGCCCTGAAAGCTGATTTGCGGAAGATCAAGCGGGTGGCCGGCCCGACGGGCGCGCCGCGCCTGGTGGCGGGGCGGGATGCCTCGGGCCACGCCGACCGGGCGTGGGCGTTGTTCTTGGCCTTGGCCGCCGCCGCCGAAGGGGCGCGCGGTTACAACTACACGCCAGCCGCCGCTCCCTCCACCCCTGTTGATGACGACCAGGACGACGACGCTCCCGGCCTGTTTGGCCGGGGCACTTATTGATAAGGAGTCCCCACCCATGCCCCCGGTGCTGTATGGGCCCGATGGCCTGCCGATCCGCCGCAAGGCCCTACGAGAGGAGATCAGCGGCCCCACGGTGACGGGGGTGCGCTCGCCCTGGCGCGAGTTGGTGGGGTCGGACGTGACACCGCGCAAGGTGGCGGGGCTTTTGCGGGCGGCCGACCAGGGGGACGGCGCCGCCTACCTGGCCCTGGCCGACGACATCGAGGAGCGCGACTTGCATTACGCGGCCGTGCTGGGCGTGCGCAAACGCCAGGTATCGCAACTGCCCGTCGTTGTCGAGGCCGTCAGCGATGCCCGCGACGACGTGGCGGCGGCCGACCTGGCGCGGGAGTGGCTGGGGCGCGACGACCTGGAGGACGATCTTTTCGACCTCCTCGACGCCCTGGGCAAGGGGTACGCTGTCGCCGAAATCCTGTGGGAGCCCTCGGCGGGCGGGCGCCGGCTGTGGCCCCGCCTGGAGGCGCGCGACCCGGCGTGGTTCCGGTTTTCCAGGACCGACGGCAAGACGCCGCAGTTGATTGCCGATAACGGCAGCGACACCCCCTTGCCCGCGTGGAAATTCGTGACGCACCGGGGGCGGTTCAAAACCGGCATCCCCTTGCGCTCCGGCCTCGCGCGCGCGGCGGCGTGGGCGTGGTGCTTCAAGTCGTTCGATCTCAAGGCATGGCTGATTTTTTGTGAGGTGTACGGGCACCCCTTGCGGCTAGGCAAGTACGATCCCGGTGCCAGCGAGGCGGACAAGGCCACCTTGTTGCGCGCCGTGCGTGACATTGCCCAGGACGCGGCCGCGATCATCCCCGAGGGCATGACGATCGAGTTCGTGGCCACCCAATCCCAATCCACCGGCGAGTTGTACGAGCGGATGGTGACCTACTGGGACCAGCAGGTTTCGAAGCTGGTCCTTGGGCAGGTAGGCACCACGGACGCCATCGCCGGCGGCTACGCCGTGGGCAAGGTCCACGACGGCGTGCGCGGCGACATCGAGCGGGCTGACGCCAAGGCCCTGGCGGGCACCTTGAACCGCGATCTGGTCCGACCCTTGATCGACCTGAACTTGGGTCCTCGCGAGGCTTATCCTCGCATCCGCATTGGCCGGCCCGAGGAGACCGACCTTGCCCAACTGACGGGCGCCTTGCAGGTGCTGGTGCCCCTGGGTCTGCGGGTGTCGATGTCGGAGGTGCGCGACAAGTTGGGGCTGGCCGACCCCGACCCCGACGAGGAGGTGCTGGCGCCAGCCGCCCCGTTGCCGGGCCCGGTGGTGACGGCGGCCCAGGCGCGCTTGCCCCCCAAGGGGGCCGTTGACGACACCGACCGCGCCGTGATCCAGGCCCTGGGAGCCAGCGCCCCCCTGGTGGAGGGCTGGCTGGGCGAGGTGCGGCGCATCGTTGAAACCTCGCCGGACCTGGAAACGGCGATCGATCGCCTGTCGGCGCTGACGCCGGACACCGGGCTGGACACGCTGCAAGCCCTGCTGCAAGACGCCATGGTTGCCCAGGCCCTGGAAGGAGCGGTCGGGGTGGTGGACGGGGGGCGGGATGCCTGAGGTGTTGCCCGAGGGCCTGTCGTTCGGCGAGGCAATCCGGTTTTTCGAGACGAAGGTCCGCCTGCCCACCCGGGCGTGGAGCGACATCAAGGGGGGGGCGCACGCGCGATCCTTCGTGATGGCCGGCGCCACGCGTGACGCCTTGCTGTCGGACATGCACCGCGCCTTGACCGCCACCTTCAAGGCGGGCCGTACCCGGGCCGATTTCCTGGAGGACTTCGACGCCATCGTCGCGCATCATGGCTGGGACTTCCGTGGCGAAAGACGGTGGAGGGCGGCGTTGATCTACGACACGAACTTACGCATGGCCCACGCGGCGGGGCGCTGGGAGCAAATCGCGGCCCAGGCGGAGCGCGAGGCCAAGTTTGGCCGGACCTTGTATCTGCGCTACGTGGCCGTACACGACAACAAAACCCGCCCCGACCACGCGGCGTGGCACGGGACCACGCTGCCGCATGACCACCCGTGGTGGCGCACGCACTATCCCCCCAATGGCTGGAACTGCCGCTGCTCCGTGCAGTCGCTGACCGAGCGGGACCTGGCGCGGTACGGCTTGAGCCCGACGCCCGAGGACCAGGTGCCGGCCGACGAGATAGTGTCGCGCCCGGTGACGCTGGCGGATGGGTCGGTCGAGATCTGGGAGACGCCACGCGGCATTGATCCGGGGTTTGACTATAACGTCGGAGAGTCATGGCTTGACGGTGCCGTGCCGCCGCCGCTGTCGGGGCCACTGCCGCCCCCCGCCGCGCCCGCGCGGCCGATTTTTAACACCCCCCCTCTTCCCGCCCCCCGCCCGGCGCCGCCCGAGGTGACGACGCCGCTCGCGGACGGGCTGGGGGACGAGGCGTACATCAAGGCGTTTTTGGGGGTGTTTGGCGCGGACCTTGGCCGCCCGGTGCCTTTTCGAGACGCCGCCGGAAATTTGCTGGCGATCGGCGATAGTCTATTCGTCGATCGCAAGGCGACCGCGATCGCGCGGCGCGCGGACCCGGCCGCAACGGCCTGGAAGGTGGACAAGAACGGTCGTCACCTGGTCTTGCCGTTGCTGGCGTATGCCCTCCAGGACCCCGACGAAATCTGGCTTGACTGGTTCATGGCCAAGGGCGGGCCAATCCTGCGCCGCCGCTACCTGCGCCGGTTCGCGGAGGTTTTCCGCTTTGAGGGATCGCAGCCGATAGCGGGGCTGGTGGCGGCGTTCGAGTGGACATCCGTGGGGTGGACGGGCATCACCATTCACCCGTCGGCCCGTGACTCGCAAACCGAGGACCAACGGCACGGGGTCCTGCTTTGGCGTCGACCGGATGAGGGAGGGTGACCCGGCGATGCTGCCCCCGCCGGGTCGAGAAGGATCGCCCCCCTAGGACGGCCGGCAGCGGCTCCGGCATAGGGCGATCACTGAGGATTAATATACCGCGCCGCCGCCCGGGGGGCAATGCCGGGGTGGGCCCCCCGAAAAATCCGCCCCTGGCGCGCGGCGCCTTCCGGGGGTAGGGTTGCCTAGCCCTGGGGCCAAGCGCGAACGCTGCCCCCGTCAGACCCCCGTCAGCGGCGCTGTTGCGGGCCGCCCTATCCCCCCTCTCCCTTTCCCACCCTTAAAGCCCGGCCTCAAGCCCTTGAGGTCGGCATGGGCGCGCGCCCCTGGCACGGTGTGATCAAGACACCCCAGGGAGCCCGCCCGCATGTCCACGCCCGTCTTGACCGCCGTGTGCGCCATGGCCTTGCCCGATCAGGGCGCGCCACCGGAGTGGGTGCACCTGATCCCCATGGGCCGGGTGCGCGGCGTGGACGGGCGCGGGCCCTACGTGCTGCGCGACACCGCGCACGCCGCGCGGGTGATTGCCGCCAGCGGTACCGGCGTGGACCTGCCCATCGATTACGACCACGACGCCATTTTGCCCAACGGGCGCCGGCCGATCGCGGCCGGCTGGATCAAGGCCCTGGACGCCCGACCCGATGGCATCTGGGGTCGGGTTGAGTGGACCACGGCGGCGGCGGCGCACCTGAGCGCCCGCGAGTACCGCTACCTTTCCCCCGTGTTCGACCACGACACCGGCGGCGCTATCTTGAAGTTGCGCATGGCCGGACTGACCAACATCCCCAATCTGGCCGTGCTGACCGCGCTGGCCGCACAGGAGGCCCCCTTGACCACGACACCGACCGCCGATCCCCCGCCCCTTACCGCCGTGTGCGCGGCCCTGGGCCTGCCCGACACGACCTCGCCCGACCAGATCGCCGCCGTGGCGGCGCAAGCCCGTCAGGGCGCCGCCACGCTGACGACGGTGGCGCGGGCCCTGGGCCTGCCGGACACGGCCCCGCCCGACCAGATCGTTACCACCGCCCAGGCGCGCGGGGCCCCGCCCGACCCCGGGCAATACGTGCCCATGAGTCAATTCAGCGCGCTGTCGGCCGATCTGGCGGCGATGCGCGGACGCCTGGACGCCGACGCGGCCGAGCGGCTGGTGGCGCAAGCCCAGGCCCAGGGCAAGGTCACGCCGGCGATGCGCGAGTGGGCGATGGGCTACGCCGCCAAGGACCAGCAAGGCTTCACGGCGTGGGCGTCGGCGGCGCCGGTTCTGGTGCCGCCGGGAGCGGTGGCACCGCCCGGCCCGGCGCCGGGGGGCGTGTCCGTCCCCGATGCGACGTTGACGGCGGTGTGCGCCCAACTGGGCCTGGACCCCACCAAGGCGGCAAGGGCCGCCACCGACAAGGGAGAGTAAGCGATGGCGGCCCTGACCAGCGACCGCGACACGCCATCGCGCGATGGCAAGACGTATGGGTATCCGATCAAGGCCGGCGCGGTGATCTTTGCCGGCGCCCTGGTGATGCTGGACGCCGACGGCTGGGCCGTGCCGGCAAGCGAGGCCACCACCCTGACCCCCGCCGGTCGGGCCGCCCGGTCCGCGACGGGGGGCGCCACGGACGGCGCCGCGACCGTCGTGGTCGAGCGTGGAGTGTTCCGCTGGGCCAACGCCGGCGACATCACCCGGGCGCACCTGGGCGACCCGGCCCATGCCGTTGACGATCAGACCGTGGCGGCCACCGCCACCGGGCGGTCGGCGTGCGGCGTGATCCGCGATATCGACTCCCTGGGCGTGTGGGTGGAGGTCTGATCCATGATTGTCAATCAAGCCAGCCTGTCCGCCATCACCACCAGCTTCAAGGTGTTGTACCAGGGCGCCTTTGACGCGGCGCCGTCGGACTGGGACAAGATCGCCACCGAGGTGCCCTCCACCACCCGTCAGCAGACCTACGCCTGGCTGGGCACCACGACCCGCTTTCGAGAATGGATCGGGGATCGGGTCATCCAGAATTTGGGCACGCATCAATACTCGATCGTCAACAAGCCGTTCGAAAATACGGTTGAGGTGAACAGGGACGACATCGAGGACGACCAGCTGGGCGTGTATCGCCCTCTGGTGACCCAGATGGCCCAGGACGCCAAGACTCACCCGGACGAATTGGTTTTCCGCCTTCTCGCGGCCGGGTTCACGACTCCTTGTTACGACGGGCAGTATTTTTTCGACACCGATCATCCGGTGCTTGATGGCGCCGGGGGAACCGTCAGCGTGTCCAACCTGCAAGACGGCACGGGCACCCCCTGGTACCTGCTGGACACCTCCAAGGCGATCCGCGCGGTCATCTTCCAAAAGCGCCGTGATTATACGTTCGTGGCGATGGACAAGGTGGACGACGAGGCCGTGTTTGCACGGAAGGCGTACCGTTATGGGGTGGACGCGCGGGTAAACGCGGGATTTGGCCTGTGGCAGGTGGCGCAGGCCAGCAAGGCCGCGTTGACCACCGAGACCTACGCCGCCGCGCGCGCGGCCATGATGTCGATCAAGGGCGATCAGGGGAAGCCCCTGAACATCCGCCCCTCGCTGTTGGTGGTGCCGCCCAGCCTGGAGAAGGCGGGCCTTGAAGTCCTGAAAGCGGAGCGCGACGCGGCCGGGGCCACCAATGTCTATCAGAACACCGCCCAACTGCTGGTGACGCCATGGCTGGCGTGATCTTGCGGGTGAGCGCGCGCCGCCCGGGGTTTCGTCGGGCTGGCCGCGCCTGGGACACTGCCCCCACCGACCTCAACCCCGAGACCCTGACGGCCGAGCAAGTCGCGGCCCTGAAGGCCGAGCCGATGCTGGTGGTGGAGGAAATTGCCTTGCCCCCCGACCCGACCGCTCCCAAGGGCAAGGGCGCCCCGGCGCCCAAGGAGGGCTAGATCCATGGCCTACGCCACCCCGGATGACTACATCGCCGCCGTCGGCGCCGCCGAGGCCGAGGACCACGCGCCGGCGGTGGGCGGCGGGATTGACACCGCCCGGCTGACGGCGCGCCTGGACGCGGCCAGCGACGAGATCGACGGATACCTGGGCGGGCGGTACGTGCTGCCCGAGGGTCGGGCACGGGCGGTGTGTGTTGCCCTGGCCCGGTATCGCATGGCGGCCGACGCCCAACCCGATGGTCGCGTGGGCAAGGACTACGCGGATGCGACCCAGTACCTGCGCGACGTGGTGGCGGGCAAGACGGCCCTTACCCCCGTGGCCTCCGGCACGCCGGTTGGAGGCGGGGCGGTGCTGGTATCCAGCCGCCGCGCCATGACCTGCGACACCTTGAGGGATTACTGATGATGGACGGTGTATCCGTCACCCTTCAGGGCGCCGAGACGCTGGCGCGGGGGCTTGATGCCCTGGTCGCGCGGGCCGGGGGTGACATGACGCCGGCGTGGGCCGACGTGGGCGCGCTGCTGCGCGCCGCCACCGACCGGCGGTTTGACGATCTGAGCGCCGACCCCGACGGCAATCCGTGGCCGCCATCGATCCGCGCCCTGACCGAGGGCCATACCCTCAAGGATCGCGGCCACCTGCGCGACAGCATCACGTACGCGCCGGGGCCGGACCAGGTCACGCAAGGCAGCAACCGGGCTTACGCGCGCATCCATCAACTGGGCGGTGTAATCAAGCCCAAAAGTGGCGAGTATCTGCGGTTTACGATCGGTGAGACGGTACACATGGTGCGCCAGGTCACGATGCCCGCGCGGCCCTACCTGGGGGTGACCGACGCCGACGTGGCCCAGGCCGGGGACATCCTGGCCAAGTGGATCACGAGGGCCACGGCATGATTGCCGCCCCCTTGATCCCCGCCCTGTTGCCGATCGTGGCCGCCGTGCCGGGAGTGCGGCGGGCCCTGGAAGCCGACGACCTGGCGGCGCTGGTAGCGGCTCGCGACCTGCCCCAGACCCTGCCCGCCGCCTACGTGCTGGTGATGGGCGAGGCGGCCGGGCAAGTCCCACGCACCGTCCACACCACCAGCATCGCCGCCGAGCTGGCGGTGGTGCTGGTGGATCGGCCCCGGGCCACGCCTCGGGGGCTGGCGCTGGGCGAGATTGGCGCCGGCGTGATCGCGGCCCTGGACGGCCGCGTGCCGGCCGAGGGCTGGACGCCGATCGGCTACCGGGGCGGCGCCCAGCAGGTGCGCGCGGCGGCGGCCGACCGTCAGGGCGCGGTGTTTCTGACGTTGAGTTTCGCGACATCGATCCGATTGAGAGGTGCCCCATGACCCGCCCCGCCGGGACCTATGTCCACGACGACGCCACCGCCCCGCCCCGGCCCGGGGCGGACGTCGCGCCCGTGCCTCCCGAGGCCGTGCCTCCCGAGGCCGCGCCGCCCGAGGCCGCGCCCCCCGAGGGGCGGCGGCGGCGCGGTGGCGGCGACCTCTCTCCCACGGAGGGCTAAGCCATGGCCTTGAGTACACGCAACCGCGAGATCTTGGCGGCGATCGAGCCTGCCTACGGCCAGGGCGCCGACCCGGCCGCCTTTGCGGCGTTGCTGGCGCTGGACGCCGACCTGCCCAGCCTCGATGCCCAGGAGGCGACGCGCAACACGATCGAGCCGCACCTGGGCGCTCGCGCAAAATACGGCTGGCAACGGCGCTGGCCTCTGACCTGGGCGCACGAGGCGATCGGGTCGGGCGATCCGGCGGTGCCGCCTCATTTTGACGTCTTGCTTCGGGCCTCGGGTTGGACCCGGGTTGCGCTGAGTGGCACCGCCACGGTGGCGGCGGCCGCGCGCGCCCTGGGCACGACGGTGGGTGCGTGGACGTATGCCGTGACCACCGGCTACACCGGCTATAACCGACGGCTGGCGCGCGTGACCTGCACCACGGCCGGCCCTTCGGGCAGCAACGAGGTGAGCGTGACGGCTCCGGCCACCGGCCTTGGCGAGACGGCCGAGGCGGCCTATAGCCAGACCGGGGTGGTGCTGACCGACGGCACCGCCCTGACCCTGCCGGGAGGCGCCACGATCACGCCCACGATCACCGCGCCCCTGGGCGTGGGGGATACCTGGATTGTCGAGCTGACGCCGCCGGGGATCGAGTACTGGCCG
>NZ_BJZO01000068.1 GCF_007992075.1 Pararhodospirillum oryzae | reverse complement strand
CGCCCGGCGCTTGAGGGCATCGAAAAAACCCCAGGGCAATCGGTTCACCCGATTGCCCTGGGAAGATCTCTCCAAAACGGTGCATCAAGGCGGGAATTGGCTTATGATCCTTCCCGCGCGAGGGACAGGAGTGCGGCGTCTTTCGGGCACGGGCATGGTTTCACAACGGGACCGGACGAGGGAGGCGCAAGGCTCCTTCGACAAGGGAACCTTCTCACGAGGAGGACCCCGGCGCCGGAAGCCGTGAAACCTCCGTCATCCCCGTGGACACCCCGCACAGGCGAGAGACCATGAACGGCGTTCCCGCGAAGAAAGCCTGGGAAGGGGGCGTCGACGAGACATCTCTCCTTTTCGAGAAAGACGCGACAGGCACCCAGACAGGGCGGACCAAGACCGGAGCCATGAAATTCGGGCAACGTCAATCGGTTAAGGTGATCGGTGGGCTTTTCGCCCTGTTGGTCGTCGTCTTGTTCGGCCTGACGCTGCTGGTCCACTACCGGGCCTCGGAACGCCAGCAGGTGGCCCAGGCTCGCCTGCTGGCGGCGATGCTGGAAAACACCCTGACTCATACCCTGGAATCGGCGGAAACCGCGCTGCTTGCCCTTGGGGAGCAGGCGGTGCGCGCCCGCGTCAGCGAAAACGGCGACGAGGCCCTGGCCGCCGCCTTGCAGGGGGCCGGGGTTTTCGCGCCCCATATTCGTCAGATCGTGGTGGTCGAGCGCGGACACGGCCGGGTCCTTGCCGACAGCACCGGGCGGTCGCGAGGACGGATCTTGGACCTTGCCACACTCGATGTCGTGCCGACCCCGGGCGAGAGCCTGGAAAGGGCCGGGGCGGGCTTCGGCGGGCCACGGGCCCTGTCGCGGGGGCTGGTGATCGGGCGGGAGCGCCCGGGCCGGTTCCTTCCGCTCAAGGGGGGGCTTTCCGATTCGTCCTCCCAGCGTCTGCTTCCGGTCGCGGTTCATCTGGACGGGGGCATCAGCGTGATTGGCGCCTTGAACCCCCTGGCCTTTGCGACGTTCACCGATGCCGCCGCCCTGGGGCTCACGGGCATGGTGTGGCTGTCGCGCCTGGATGGCCTTCCCCTGTTTTCGTTCGCCCAGGAGCAGCAGGCGCGGGCCGTGGCCCCGGCCCTGACGCTGTTGCGCGTGTTGAGCAGCGGGCGAGAAGAGGGGGTGTTGCCTGAAAAAACCTCCAGTTCCCGGGATCCGGACTGGGAGGGGCAGGTTTTGTTCCGGTTGTCGGCCCGCTACCCGGTCGCGGTTCTGGTGGCCCTGTCGCGCCAGGGGACCGTGCTGTCGTGGCTGAAGGGGGACCGCGCCCTGCTGCTGTGGGACGTCGGGGCCCTGCTGGGCCTGCTGGCGGTTGGCGCGAAGGTCGGTGGCGAACTGGTCCGCCGCACCAAGCTGGAGCACCGGCTTCGTCTTTTGTCGCTGACGCAAGGGGTGTTCGCGAATTCGGCCGACGCCATGGTGATCCTGGACGCCGAGGGGCGGGTGGTTTCGGTCAATCCGACATTCTGCGCCTTGAGCGGATACGAGCCATGCGACGTCCTCGGCCAGGCCTCCAGCCGGTTCGCCCGGCCGGGGGAGGCCCCCCCTTCCGGGACGGCGACCGCCACCAGGGCTTCCGTGCCGCCGGCCCCCCTGGTCGAGCCACGGCCGGCTTCCTGGTCCTTGGTGTGCAAGGATGGCGCGGTGCGCGACGTGGATCTGCGAACCGCCCCCCTTGGTGCCGATACCCTGGTCCTGACCTTGCGTGACATCACCGAGCGCATGGCCAGCGAGCGCTTGCTGGTTGAAGCCTTGCACAAGGCGGAAAGCGCCAACCGGGCGAAATCGGAGTTCCTGGCCAACATGAGCCACGAACTGCGGACGCCTTTGAACGCCATCATCGGCTTTTCGGATGCCATGCACCTGCAAGCCCTGGGCCCACTCCCCGACCATTATGACGAATATGCGCAGCTCATTCTTAAAAGCGGGCGCCATCTCCTTGAGATCATTAATCAAATCCTTGATCTTGCAAAAATAGAGGCGGGAAAGTTCGACCTGTCCCTGTCTACCGTGATGCCGGCGCCGGTTGTCGAGGAAGTCGTCTCTGTTCTGTCGCCAAAAGCGGTGGAAAGGGGGCTTGCCTTGAATAATCAGGTCTGGTGCCATCACCCCTTGTCCCTGGACCCTTTGCGTTTTCGTCAGGTGTTGTTCAACGTGGTTGGGAACGCCATCAAATACACTCAGCAGGGATCGGTCACCCTAAGCAGCCTGTGCGACGAGGCCGGCCATCGCATCACGGTGACGGACACCGGCGTGGGGATGACCGACGAGCAGATGATCATGGCCTTGCAACCCTTTGAACGGGTTCACGGTGCTTCGATGTCGCGTCGCGAGGAGGGGACCGGCCTGGGGCTGTCGCTGGCTCAACGCATCATGACCTTGCACGGGGGCAGCCTGACGCTGGAAAGCCAGCCGGGGGTTGGAACCACGGTGACTTTGACTTTTCCCCTCGATCCGGGGAATGCTGGCGTCATGACGGGGGAAACGCCGATGATCGCCCTTGCTCCCCCGGCACCACTGTCGTCCCGTTCCGGGGTCCCGTCAGGATCGACCTGAACCGAGGGGGGATCTTCCCGGTTTCGTTGTTGTCCGTGTCGCGCGTTTTCACCCCGTCCTCTGCCCTTTGCCCGTTCTCTGGTGGTCTTCCGGGGGGAACGCGCCCAGCCTTTGGATCCTTTCCCATGCCCCACCCGATCGCCCCCGACTGGCACGCCCGCGCCGCCCAAAGCCGTTTTGAAGGTCATGCCCTGATCGGGGACAGGCGGGTGGCGGCGCATTCGGAAGAAACGTTTGCGTGCGTGAGCCCGATTGACGGGCGCTGGCTGGCCGACGTGGCGGCCTGCGACACCCCGGACGCGGACCGGGCGGTCCGGGAGGCGCGGGCGGCGTTCGGGGATGGCCGCTGGTCGCGCCAGACCCCGGCCCGGCGCAAGCGGGTTTTGTCGCGGCTGGCGGAGCTGCTGACGGAACAGGCCGAGCGTCTGGCGCTGATCGAGACCCTGGACATGGGCAAGCCGATCAGCGACAGCCTGAGCATCGACGTGCGCGCGGCGGCGGGCTGTTTTCGCTGGTATGCCGAGGCGCTCGACAAGACGTATGGCGAGGTGGCGCCCACGGGGCCCGACGACCTGGCCTTGATTACCCGCGAACCCCTGGGGGTGGTGGCGGCGATCGTGCCTTGGAATTTTCCGCTGCTGATGGCGGCGTGGAAGGTGGCGCCGGCGCTCGCGGCCGGCAACTCGGTGATCTTGAAGCCGGCCGAGCAATCGCCCCTCAGCGCCCTGGTCCTGGGCGAGCTGGCCCTGGAGGCCGGGGTGCCGGCGGGGGTCTTGTCGGTGTTGCCCGGTTTCGGGGAAACCGTGGGCCGGGCCCTGGCGCTTCATCCGGATGTCGACGGGGTGTTCTTCACGGGATCGACCGCCGTCGGCAAGCTGATCATGCAATACGCCGGTCAGTCCAACCTCAAGAAGGTCGGGCTGGAATGCGGGGGCAAAAGCCCCAACGTGGTGCTGGCGGGCTACCGGAACCTGGAGCACGCCGCGCGCACCGCCGCCGACGCGATTTTCTATAACCAGGGCGAGGTGTGCACCGCCGGGTCGCGCCTGATCGTCGAGCGCGCGGTGCATGACCGGGTGGTGGAGATCGTGCGTCAGGTCGCGGCCGAGCGGCAGCCGGGCGATCCCCTCGACCCCGCCACCCGCATGGGCGCGCTGGTCGACGAGGGCCACGCCGGGCGGGTGCTGGAGTGGGTGCACACCGGCCGCTCGGAAGGAGCCCGGGTGCTGTGTGGCGGGCGGCGGGCCCATCCGGTCGCGGGAGGCGCCTATCTGGAACCCACCGTTCTCACCGGGGTGCAAAACCACATGCGGGTGGCCCGCGAGGAAATCTTCGGCCCCGTGCTGTCGGTGATCGCGGTGGAGGATGCCGCCGAGGCGGTGCGGGTGGCCAACGACTCCGAGTATGGCCTGGCGGCGGCGGTGTGGAGCGATGACCTCACCCAGGCCCACCGGGTGGCGGCGGCGCTGCGGGCGGGCGTGGTGTATGTCAATGGCTACGACACCGACGACATGACCACGCCGTTCGGAGGATACCGGCAATCGGGGATCGGTCGGGACAAGTCTTTGCATGCCCTGGAAAAGTACACGGAACTGAAAACAACCTGGGTCAGATTGGGGGAGGCGGGGTAAAGCCCCCCAGGGCCCCGCTTCCCCGAGGTTGGTTTGACTCAGAACCAAACAGGGCCTTGAACAGGGCCGGCCCGGCCCGGCAACGCCCCGCTTCTGTTTTGGGAGGGGGCGTTTGCCCCGGCGCAAGGGCGAGCAAAGGAGTTGCGCGCGGCGGCGGACTATGGGATAAGGCGCGCTTGCCGTCGGAGACGAAGGGCGGGCGTGGTGGAACTGGTAGACACGCTGGATTTAGGTTCCAGTGGCCCTGGCCATGGGGGTTCAAATCCCTCCGCCCGCACCAAATTCAGCCCCTTCCGGGGTGGGTCCGTCCGTCTGGCCGTCGTTCCGCGCACACGTCAAGGGCATGCCCCACCGCCTGGACGCGGCTGGGGCTTGTCCTTTTTTCAACAGTCAAGGGCTTGAGAGAACCGTCGATGCAGGTCACCGAAACCGTTAACGAGTCCCTGAAGCGGGAATACAGGATCGTCCTTCCGGGCACCGACATCGCCGCGCGGTCGGCCCAGAGGCTGGAAGAACTGCAAGGACAGGTGCGTCTGCCCGGTTTCCGCCCTGGCAAGGTGCCAATGTCCATGATGCGCAAGCGCTTCGGCCAGAGCGTCCTGGCCGAGGTGCTGGAAGCGGCCGTGCAGGACGCGGTGCGCGCGACGCTGGAAGAGCGCTCGTTGCGTCCGGCTCTTCAGCCGCAGATCACCGTGGAATCGGAGATCGGCGAAGGCGTGGATGTTTCCTTCCTGGTGGCTCTTGAGACCCTGCCCGAGGTTCCCGATCCGGATTTCGCCGCCATCACCGTGTCGCGCGAGACCGTGAGCGTGGACGACGCGGCCCTCGACGAGGCGATCGAGGACCTGCGCAAGCGCATGAAGGCCTTCGCGCCGGCCCCCGAGGGCGCCGAGGCGGTGTCGGGCGACACGGTGGTGATCGATTTCGTGGGCCGCCTGGAAGGCGAGGCCTTCGAGGGCGGCAGCGGCGAGGCCTTCCGGCTGGAACTGGGCTCGGGCATGTTCGTGCCGGGCTTCGAGGAACAGCTGATCGGAGCCAAGGCGGGCGAGGCGCGCACCGTCACCGTGACCTTCCCGGCCGAGTATCCGGCCGAGACCCTGGCCGGGCGCGAGGTCGTGTTTGACGTGACCGTGAACGCGATCGAGAACAGCGCCCTGCCCGAGGTTGACGACGCCCTGGCGGCCAAGGTCGGCCTGGAAACCGTTGATCAGCTGCGCGACGAGATCCGCAAGAGCATTCAAGGCGAGTACGACGAGGTTTGCTCGAACCGGGTCAAGCGCCGCTTGCTTGATGCCCTGGCCGACATGAGCACGTTCCCGGTTCCCGAGGGCTTGCTGACCCAGGAGTTCGAGGCCATCTGGAAGCAGGTGGAAGAGGCGCGCGAGCACGGCCACCTGGACGAGGAAGACAAGGACAAGTCCGAAGAGCAGCTGCGGGCGGACTACAAGGCGATCGCCGAGCGCCGTTTGCGCCTGGGCCTGCTGCTGAGCGAGATCGGCGTGCGCCACAAGATCACGGTGGCGCCCGAGGACCTGAACAAGGCCCTGGCGCGGGAAATGCGGCGTTTCCCGGGACAGGAAGCCATGGTGCTGAACTATTACCGGACCAACAAGGAAGCGATCGAGCGTCTGCGCGCTCCCGTTTTCGAGGATAAGGTCTGCGCCTTCATCCTGGAGATGGCCTCGGTGACCGAAACTCCGATGACCATCGAGGCCTTGAAGGAAGCGATGGCCTCCGACACCGACGCCTGACATCGGGCAAGGGAAGGGGCGGGGCCGCTCCGGGCGCGCGCCGATTGCGCGCGCGGGAGCGGTCCTTGCTTCGCCGGTCCTTGCTTCGCCGGGAAGGGGTCCCGTTTCCGGTGCCCGGGGGCCCGGCGCGCGCGCGAGCGGGCAGGCTTGGGGGCTCTTCCTTTCCTCGGGAAAGGGCGCGGGCCTGGACAGGGACGGGGTTGCCGTCCTATGTAGGGAAGCGCACTCCCCCGCGCACCCCACGACCAGCGAGAGCCAACATGCGTGACCGCGATCCGATTGAAGTTTTCAACAATACCCTCGTTCCCATGGTGGTGGAACAAACGAACCGGGGGGAACGGGCGTATGATATTTACTCCCGTCTTCTCAAGGAACGGATTATCTTTCTGACCGGCGCCGTTCAGGACTCGGTTGCCAGTTTGATCTGCGCGCAGCTCCTGTTCCTGGAATCGGAAAACCCCACCAAGGACATCGCGTTTTATATCAACTCGCCGGGTGGCGTGGTGACAAGCGGCATGGCAATTTACGACACCATGCATTACATTCGTTCTGCCGTATCCACGGTGTGCATCGGTCAGGCGGCCTCGATGGGGTCGCTTCTGCTGTGCGCCGGGGAGAAAGGCAAGCGCTTTGCCACCCCCAACGCCCGCATCATGATCCACCAGCCGTCGGGCGGGTTCCAGGGGCAGGCGGCGGACATTGAAATTCAGGCGCGCGAGATTCTTGCGCTGCGCGAGCGGCTCAACAAGGTTTACGTGCGTCACACGGGCCGGGACCTGGAAACCATTGAACGGGCCATGGACCGCGACAACTACATGACCGCGAGCGAGGCCCGGGATTTCGGCCTGATCGACGAGGTCATCGAAACGCGTCCGGAAGTGTCCGCCGAGGGCGACGACGCCGGAAACGGCGCGAAGACCTGATCTGGCGGGGCCAGGCTCTTGCTTTTTCCGGCCCGTCGACACCGGTTTTTGGACTGGGCAGCGGGCGGAGGAGGGGATAACATGACCGGTGGTGTTCCGAGTGCGGCCGCCTGCGTCCCCTCCTTCTCCGGATCAAGGGGCTGGACCACCGTGCAGCATGACGGGGCCTTGCCTTTTCGAGGCGCCGACAATACATCGGCCAGGTTGGGCTGCGGAAGACGATAGGGAGTATTTTCGATATGTCGAAGGCGTCAGGCGGTGACTCGAAAAACACCCTCTACTGCTCTTTTTGTGGAAAGAGCCAGCATGAGGTACGCAAGCTCATCGCCGGTCCGACGGTGTTCATTTGCGACGAGTGCGTCGAGCTGTGCATGGACATCATCCGCGAGGAGCACAAGACCAGTTTGGTCAAATCGCGTGACGGGGTTCCTTCGCCTCGGGAAATCATGCAGGTGCTTGACGATTACGTGATCGGACAGTCCCACGCCAAGAAGGTGCTGGCGGTTGCCGTTCACAATCACTACAAAAGACTGTCCCACGTCGGGCGTAACTCCGACGTTGAGCTGGCCAAGTCGAATATCTTGTTGATTGGTCCGACCGGCTGCGGCAAGACGCTGCTGGCCCAGACCCTGGCGCGCATTCTGGATGTGCCGTTCACCATGGCCGATGCCACCACCCTGACCGAAGCCGGGTACGTGGGCGAGGACGTGGAAAACATCATCCTCAAGTTGCTTCAGGCTTCGGACTACAACGTCGAGCGGGCCCAGCGGGGCATTGTCTATATCGACGAAATCGACAAGATCAGTCGCAAGTCGGATAACCCGTCGATTACCCGGGATGTGTCGGGCGAAGGGGTGCAGCAGGCCCTTTTGAAGATCATGGAAGGCACGGTGGCTTCGGTGCCTCCCCAGGGCGGACGCAAGCACCCGCAGCAGGAATTCCTGCAAGTCGACACCACCAACATTTTGTTCATCTGCGGAGGGGCCTTCTCGGGGCTGGAGAAGATCATTTCGGCCCGGGGCAAGGGATCGTCGATCGGCTTTGGCGCCGACGTGCGGGCCCCGGAAACCCGCCGTACCGGCGATGTGCTGCGCAACGTCGAACCCGAGGATCTGCTGAAATACGGTCTGATCCCCGAATTCGTCGGCCGTTTGCCTGTCCTCGCCACCTTGGAGGATCTGGACGAGGATGCGCTGGTTGACATCCTGACCTCGCCCAAGAACGCCCTGGTCAAGCAGTATCAGAAGCTGTTCGAGATGGAGAGCACTCATCTGGCCTTCAAGGAAGACGCCTTGCGCGGGATTGCCAAGAAGGCCATTGCCCGCAAGACCGGCGCCCGGGGCTTGCGATCCATCATGGAAGGCATTCTGCTTGACACCATGTTCGACCTGCCGGGCTTGGCCGGAGTCGAGGAAGTGGTGGTGAACAAGGAAGTCGTGGATGGCCGCTCCAAGCCCTTGTTCATTTACTCGGACCAGCGGGCCTCCGTCGACGGGACCAGCGCGTAGGCGCTTGAGGGAACGGCTTTGGTCGTTCCCCCTCCCTTGATCGGTTCGTCGTCCGTTCCCACCCTTTTCATAAGACGTCTTGTCTGGGCACCGGCGGCGCCGCTTTGTCTTCCGGGGTGCCCAGGCATTGATCGAGAAAGGATCTCCTGGTGAGCACCGGTTCCGCACCTTATCCCATGCTGCCGCTGCGGGACATCGTTGTCTTCCCGCATATGATCGTGCCCTTGTTCGTGGGGCGGGAAAAGTCCGTGCGCGCGTTGGAAGAAGTGATGCGCGAGGACAAACAGATTCTTCTCGTGTCCCAAAAAAGCGCGACCGTCGACGATCCCGGACCCACGGATATCCATGGGGTGGGCACGGTCAGCACGGTGTTGCAGCTGCTGCGCCTGCCCGATGGCACGGTGAAGGTCCTGGTCGAGGGCGGCCAGCGGGCACGCATCTTGCGCTATACCGAGCGCGAGGACTTTTTTGAAGTCGAAGCGGAACCCATGACCGATTCCGGGACCGATGACGACGAACTGGAAGCGCTCATGCGCTCGGTCCTGACCCAGTTCGAGCAGTACATCAAGCTGAACAAGAAGATTCCGCCCGAAGTGCTGGTTTCGGTCAACCAGATCGAGGACCCCGCCAAGCTGGCCGATACGGTTTCCTCGCACCTGGTCTTGAAGATTTCCGACAAGCAGGAACTGCTGGAACTGGAATCGGTGGCGGAACGCCTGGAGCGGGTCTACGCCTACATGGAATCGGAAATCGGCCTGCTTCAGGTCGAAAAGAAGATTCGCAGCCGCGTGAAGCGTCAGATGGAAAAGACGCAGCGCGAATACTATCTGAACGAGCAGCTTAAGGCGATCCAGAAGGAACTTGGCGAAACCGAGGATGGCCGCGACGAACTTTCCGAGCTGGAAGAGCGGATTGCCCAGACCCGCTTGAGCAAGGAAGCCCGCGAAAAGGCGCAAGGCGAGCTGAAGAAGCTGCGCAACATGAGCCCCATGTCGGCGGAAGCCACCGTCGTGCGCAATTACCTGGATTGGATGCTGGGCCTGCCCTGGGCCAAGCGCACCCGCACCAAGAAGGATCTGAAGGCGGCGCAGGCGGTCCTGGACGCCGACCATTACGGCCTGGAGAAAGTCAAGGACCGCATCTTGGAATACCTGGCCGTTCAGTTGCGCACCACCCGCAACAAAGGCCCGATCCTGTGCCTGGTGGGGCCTCCCGGCGTGGGCAAGACCTCGCTGGGCAAGTCGATCGCCCGGGCGACGGGGCGTAATTTCGTGCGGGTTTCGCTGGGCGGCGTGCGCGACGAATCCGAGATTCGCGGCCACCGCCGGACCTACATCGGCTCGATGCCCGGCAAGATCATCCAGGGGATGCGCAAGGCCAAGTCGTCCAACCCGTTCTTCTTGCTGGATGAAATCGACAAGTTGGGCGCGGATTGGCGCGGCGATCCCTCGTCGGCCCTGCTGGAGGTCCTGGACCCCGAGCAAAACAGCGCCTTCAACGACCATTACCTGGAGGTGGATTACGATTTGTCCGACGTCATGTTCATGACGACGGCCAATTCCATGCGCATGCCCCAGCCGCTTTTGGATCGCATGGAGATCATCCGCCTGTCCGGCTACACCGAGGATGAAAAGGTCGAGATCGCCCGGCGCCATCTGATCGCCAAGCAGGTGACGGCCAGTGGCCTGCGCCGGGGCGAATGGTCGATCTCGGACGACGCGCTGCGTGATCTGATCCGCTATTACACCCGCGAGGCCGGGGTGCGCAGCCTGGAACGCGAACTGGCCAACCTGACCCGCAAGGCCACCAAGGAAATCCTGCTGCGCAAGGGATCGCGCACCGCCATCAAGGTGACGCGGGCCAACCTGGAAAAGTACGCGGGCGTGCGCAAGTTCCGCTACGGCGAGGCCGAACGCGAGGATCTGGTGGGCGTGACCACCGGCCTTGCCTGGACCGAGGTGGGCGGTGAACTGCTTTCGATCGAGGCCGTGATCATGCCCGGCAAGGGGCAGGTGACCTTGACCGGCCAGTTGGGCGACGTGATGAAGGAATCGGTCCAGGCCGCGCGGTCGTTCGTGCGCTCGCGGGCCGTGACCTATGGCATCAAGCCGACCTTGTTCGAAAAGCGCGATATCCATGTGCATGTGCCCGAAGGCGCCACGCCCAAGGATGGTCCGTCGGCCGGCGTCGCCATGTGTACCTCCATCGTGTCCTCGATGACCGGGATCGCGGTCCGCCGGGACATCGCCATGACCGGCGAAATCACCTTGCGCGGGCGGGTCTTGCCGATTGGTGGCTTGAAGGAAAAGTTGCTGGCAGCGCTGCGGGGCGGCCTGACCACGGTTCTGATCCCCAAGGACAACGAAAAGGATCTGGCCGAAATTCCCGACAACGTCAAACGGGGCCTGACCATTGTGCCGGTCAGCCACGCCGACGAGGTTCTGGAGCGGGCCCTGGTCAGTCGCTTGATTCCCATCGACTGGACCGAGCCCGACGAGGAGGGCGGGCCGGGTCCGGGCCCCGCGCCCGAGGGCAGCAAGGAAGGAGACGCGGACGTCCTGACCCATTGATCCGCGTCGACAGATGGACAAATCTTGAATTTGCCTGTAACGCTAAGAGCGTGTCGTGGCCCACTGAGTGCGGCCCGCGCGCTCGAAGCCCCAGGCACGAGGACACGCCCCTTGTGACATCGAAGGGGATTTCTTTCGAAAATGAAACAACGTTCTGGCGCCGGCGGACCCCTGGCGGCGGGTGAAAGAGCCGTCAGGGAAAGCGGGGGCGGGGGCGTTGTTTTGGCTTGAGGGATCGGAATGAGCCTGCGGGCCTTGACGGAGTCAAGAGACGCGCTCTAGTGTTCGTCCCCTGACTCTTCCAAGGGGGGCGGCCAGTCACGTCGGTTCACGTTTGCTATGATGAGGGGATTATCCTGTGAACAAGAATGATCTGATCGCCGCTGTCGCCGAGCGAGCCGATCTGTCGAAAACCGATGCGGCACGGGCCGTTGACGGCGTCTTCGAGGCTATCACCGCGGCCTTGAAGGAAGACCAGGAAGTGCGTCTGGTCGGGTTTGGGACTTTTCTGGTGGCCAAGCGCGCCGCTTCGGAAGGACGCAACCCGCGCACGGGCGAAATCATCGCCATTCCGGCTTCGAATCAACCGAAATTCAAGCCCGGCAAGATGTTGAAGGATGCCTTGAACTAACGAGGACAACGAGCCGAGGGGCGTTCACCGGAGGGAACGCCGGCCCGTTGTTCAAGCGGGACGATTTTCCTTCGGGAGCCCTGGCGGCAGGGGGGGCGGTTAGCTCAGCTGGAAGAGCGTCTGGTTTACACCCAGAAGGTCGGCGGTTCGAACCCGTCACCGCCCACCATTCCCATTGCCGGCCGTCACCCGCAAGACCGGTTGGGGCCCCATTCGCTTCGGGGAGGGGGCAGAAACGTTCGCGAGAGAGGACGTCAAAGGGTGCGTTTCCGTCCGTTCACGAGTCGGACCAGCCGCGACAGGGAGGGGGACGCGAAGAAGGGGGGGCTTCCCTTTCTTTCCGATCTTTCCCAGTCGTCCGGGCCGCCGGACGGGGGCGACGAGGTTCGTCGGCGCACCGCGTTGGAGGGGCGGCCCAATCCCGCGCTTCGGCGTGATTTCCTGGTCGTGCTGGAAGGCCACGGGCCGTTGCTCGAACCAGGTGGCCCGCCGCCGGTTGTCGAACTCGCCTATGTGCCGGATCGGGTCGTGCTGGACCCGGGCGCGTTTCGGCGCTATCTCCACGGGCTGGGACGCTGGCGCTGGCCGGGACCCGAGGACATGGCGCTGGCCGTGATCGAGGACGTGGGCAACGAACTGGTGCCGCGCTGGGCCCGGGTCAGCGTTCGCATGGAAGGGGCGGATGGCGCTCCCCATCGGGTGATGATCGAGGACCACCAACCTCTTTGGCGCGGCAGCGTGCCCGGTGGGGCGATCCCCTCGCCGGGGGCACGAGAACGGTAAACGGCGGATCATGGCGTCTGCGATTTCCGATCCGAAAGGGTATTATCGGGTTCTGGGGCTTCCCCCCGGAGCCGGCTTCCAGGCGGTCAAGCGGGCGTATCGCGACAAGGCGATGCAGCTGCATCCGGATCGCAATCCAAGCCCGAATGCCGTTGCGGAGTTTCAGCTTCTAAGCGACGCTTACCGCGTTCTTTCCGACCCCATGGCCCGCCAAGCGTACCACCGGGGGGGGGGAACGACTCAGGCAACCCGGGCTTCGACGGGGCCTTCCCTGCGCGCGTGCACGGCGTGCGGCCGCGTGACCGCCCAGCCTCGCTACGTCATTTTTGAAAAGGTCACCGCACGACGCTGGCGGCCGCATCACGAATCCATTTCGGGGGTGTACTGCCGTCGCTGCGCCGATCGCACCGCGCTGCTTGCCAGCCTGCATTGCTGGATGCGGGGCTGGTGGGCGTTTCCCTCGGGACCGTTTCACACCGTTATCGCCTTGGGCATCAATCTGCGCGGTGGCATGCGTCCCCGGCGGGAAAACACAGCCCTGTTGCTGGGGCAGGCTCAGGCCTTTCTCAGCCATGGCCAGCGCGATCTGGCCTATGATCTGGCGGTGACGGCGCGCGACATGGCCGGGTCCTCGCGCGAGCGGGCCGTGGCTGACCGCCTGATCAACGCGGTGGGGGGCGACATGCCAGCCCGCCGTCTCAAGGACGTTTGGCGGCGCCCCGGAGCCGGATTCTGGCTTCAGATCATTCTGCCGGCCAGCATGGTGCTGATGGCTTTCCTGATCGCGTTGCCCTGGCTGCGCGATATCGGAGCGGGAGAGCCCGCTGGCCGCAAAGCCGTTGAGCGTGTCGCCCCGCCAACCCCGGGCGTTCTGCTGGCCGATCCCTCGGTGGCCGCGCAGGGCGGCCGGGTTTACGCGGTGTCGGCGCCGACAACCGCCGTGCGCGCCGCGCCGGGAATGGAATTCGACGCCCTGGCGATACTGCAACGCAATACGTTCGTCCTGGTGCTGGAGAGCGGCGCCACGGGCGAATGGGTGCGGGTGATCACGGCGCAAGGAGTGGTCGGCTATGTCCCCCAGGACGACGTGCGGCCCTTGCGCGCCCTGGGCGACCCCGGGCCCGTGCGCTGAGGGGTCTTTCGCCAGCAGTCGCATGGGAAGGAGGCCTTGGCATGCGTGCGGGAAAAGGCCACGGGGGGCGTTCGCGAACCGGTCTTCGGGGGTTTTTCCTTTTTTTGCTTGTGGCGGGAGGCGTGCCGCCGGTTCGGGGCGAGGAGCCGGTCGCGGGCCCGCCCTTTCGGGATTGCCCGGCATGCCCCGAAATGATTCCCCTGCGGCCGGGGTCCTTCGTGATGGGCTCGGCCACCGGCCGCAAGGAATCGGGCCCGCCGCTGGCCGTGACCTTGAGCCGGCCCTTCGCGCTGGCCCGCACCGAAACAACCTTCGACGAATGGCAGGCGTGCGTGGACGATGGCGCTTGCGCGGGAGGCCAGGACGATCACGGATGGGGCAGGGGCACCCGTCCGGTGATGAACGTGTCGTGGGACGACGCCGTGGCCTACACCCGTTGGCTTTCCCGGCGCACGGGCTGGCTGTACCGGCTGCCCAGCGAAGCGGAGTGGGAATACGCGGCCCGGGCCGGGACAACGTCGGCCTGGTGGTTTGGGGAAACCCTGGGGCCGCGTCAGGTCAATTGCCGGCACTGCACCACGGACCCCTGGGATAACCGGGGCACCGCGCCGGTCGCCACCTATCCGGCCAACCCGTGGGGATTTTTCGACATGAACGGCAATCTGTGGGAATGGGTGGCCGATTGCTGGACCCCCACCTTGCTTGGTCATGCCCCGGACGGGCACGCGGTGACCCAGGCCTCCGACTGCGCGGCCCGGGCCATGCGCGGCGGGGCCTGGTACTACATTCCGGCCTTGTCGCGTTCGGAGGCGCGGGCCCGCACCTTGGGGGCGGTCGGCAGTTACGTGGTGGGGTTCAGGGTGTTGCGCGAACCGCGCCGCGTCGTCCCCGAGGCGGAATCGCCCGAAAGGACACGGTGAGAAAGGAAACGACCTGGCGACGGCAGGACTTCCCCGTGCCGGGGTTGGCGTCCGTCCGTTTCCGGCTGAAGCGGACGGACTCCAGATCTCTTTGCGTGCGTTTGCCAGGGAAAAGCGGTGTCCCCTTTTCCCTGACAAACCCTAATCCGCGTCGGCCCCTTGAGCCAGCCGGGTGGAGAGGCGCTCCTGGCGGACCTGCAACCAGCCCACGGCGGCGATGGCCACGGTGGCCAGGACCACGAGAAGCGTGGCAAGCGCGTTGATCTCCGGACTGACGCCCAGGCGGATCGAGGAAAACACCACCATGGGCAGGGTCGACGAAGCCGGCCCGGACACGAAGCTCGCGATCACCAGGTCATCCAGGGACAAGGTGAACGACAGCAGCCAGCCGGCGACCAGGGCGGGGGCGATGACCGGAATGGTGATGACGAAAAATACCTTGAGCGGCCGGGCCCCCAGGTCCATGGCCGCTTCCTCGATCGAGCGGTCCATGTCCTGCAGGCGGGCTTGCATGACCACGGCCACGTAGGCGGTGCAAAAGGTAATGTGGGCGATGGTGATGGTGGTCACCCCTCGTCCCTCGGGCCAGCCCAGAAGCCGCTCCATCGACACGAACAGCAGCAAGGAGGCGAGGCCGGTAATGACCTCGGGCATGACCAGCGGCGCCGACAGCATGCCCGAGAACAAGGTGCGTCCCCCAAACCGCCCGAAGCGCACCATGGCGAGCGCGGCCATGGTGCCCAGCACGGTGGCGAAGGAGGCGGTGGTCACGGCGATGCGCAACGAAATCCAGGCGGCGCCCAGAAGCTGCTCGTTGTGCAGCAGTTCGCCATACCATTTGGTGGAAAAGCCGGCCCACACCGTCACCAGCCGGCCGCCGTTGAACGAGTACAAGATCAGCAGGAAGATCGGCACGTACAGGAAGGCGAAGCCGAACCCCAAGGCGGTGATCAAAAAACCATTGCGGCGCCAGCTGGTCATGGGCGGGCCTCCGTTTTCGCGGGGGCCTCGCGGCTTTGCAGATGCTGGAAAAGCATGATCGGCGCGACCAGCAGCACCAGCATGACCACGGCGACGGCCGAGGCCACCGGCCAGTCCCGGTTCAAGAAGAACTCGTTCCACAATACGCGGCCGATCATGAATGTATCGGCGCCCCCGAGCAGTTCGGGAATGACGAACTCGCCCACCGCCGGGATGAACACCAGCATGCACCCGGCAATCACCCCCGGCATGGACAAGGGCAGCGTGACGGTGAGAAACGCCTTCCACGGCCGGCATCCCAGGTCGTGGGCGGCTTCCAGCAAGCTGGGGTCGAGTTTTTCCAGCGTGGCGTATAGCGGCAGGATCATGAACGGCAGGTAGGAATACACAATGCCGATGTGAACGCCCCAGTCGGAGCCGGCGATCAGCAGGGGCTGGTCGATGATCCCCAGGGAAAGCAAGGCGGCATTGATCAGCCCGTTGCCCTTGAGCAGGCCGACCCAGGCGTAAACCCGGATCAGGAACGAGGTCCAGAAGGGCAAGACGACCAGGAACAGCAAGACGGCGCGCGGCCCCTTGGGGGCGCGCGCGATGGCATAGGCCATGGGATAGCCGATGAGCAGCGCGATCAGGGTGGACCCCCCCGCGATGCGCAGCGAATTGAGATAGGCAACCAGATACTGGCGATCCTCCACCATGCGAAGATAGTTGGAGAACGCCAGGGTGACGCGCAGGTAGGCCTGATCGGTGAACGTGACAAGATCGGTGAAGGGCGGAATACCGATCCGGAACTCGGCGAACGAGATCTTGAGCACCAGCGCGAAGGGCAGCAGGAAGAACAGCAAGAGCCACCCGAAGGGCACGGCGATCACCAGGCGTTGTCCGCTGGCCTGAAGGCGCAGGCGGGCCTGGTTCACGCGGTGCCGCAAGGAAACGGGGGCGGGGGCGTTCATGACGTCACCACCACCGGGCTGCGCGCGGTCCACGAAACGAACACCCGGTCTTCCCAGGTGATGGTCCATTCGACATCGCGGGCATGGTTGGCGATGGTCGAGCGCACCCGCTTGCCGCTGGTCAGCTCGACGATGTAGGTGCTGGTCGAGCCCAGGTAGACGATATCCTTGACCACGCCCTCGGCCCAGTTGTGGGGCTGGTTGGGGGGCTCGGAGGACAAGGTCAGCTTCTCGGGACGCAAGGCGGCCCACACGGTCGCCCCCTCGCGCCCGCTGATGCCATGGCCCACGAAAATGGGGACCGGCAGCTCGTCGGAGCGGATGCGCACATGGTCGGGTTCGTCCTCCTCAAGAACGCCCTCGAACATGTTGACATCCCCGAAGAACTCGGCAACGAACCGGGTGTTGGGGTACTCGTACATGGCCTGGGGCGCATCGATCTGAACGATCCATCCCTGGTCCATGATCGCCACCCGGTCGGCCATGGTCATGGCTTCTTCCTGGTCGTGGGTGACGACGACGAAGGTGATGCCCGTGCGTTCCTGGATGTTGACCAGGTCAAGCTGGGTGCGCTCGCGCAGTTTCTTGTCGAGCGCCGACAGGGGTTCGTCGAGCAGCAGCACGCGCGGATGCTTGGCCAGCGCGCGGGCCAGGGCCACGCGCTGGCGCTGGCCGCCGGAAAGCTGATGAGGCTTGCGCAGCGCGAACCGTTCCAGCTCGACCAGGGCCAGCATTTCGGCGACCCGCTTGGCGCGGGCGGCCCGGGGCATGCCGTCCTGGCGCAGGCCAAAGGCGATGTTCTGTTCCACCGTCATGTGCGGAAACAAGGCGTAGGACTGGAACATCATGTTGACCGGACGCTCGTAGGGCGGCACCCCGGCCATGTCCTTGCCGTCGATGAGCAGCCGGCCGCTGGTCGGCTGCTCGAAGCCGGCCATCATGCGCAAAAGCGTGGTCTTGCCGCAGCCCGAGCCCCCCAGCAGGCACAAGAACTCGCCTTCGAAGATATCGAGGGAGACGCCATCAACCGCCGTGAAATCGCCGAACTTCTTGACAACGCTTTCGATTTCAACGATCGGCGGCCCCAGCTTCTTGGTGCAGCCGGGCAGGTCGGGCGGATGCTTGACCGGGCGGTCGGTTGCGGGTTTCGTCTGGTCCGGCATGGGGCCGGTTCTCCTGTGGCAAAGGGCACCGACGGCCCGCGCCGCCGGTGCCGGTGTCCGAAGGGATAAGGGCGAAATCAGATGCCGGTCTTGATCTTGTTCCACGCACGGGTGCGCAGACGCTCAAGCTCGGGCCCCACGGCGGTCTGGACGAACAGCTTGTCGGCCACGGCCTTGGGCGGATACACCTCGGGATTGTTGCGGATCGCCGGATCGATCAGATCAAGGGAATCCTTGTTGCCGTTGGCGTACCAGACATAATCGGTGATCGCGGCCGTGATTTCCGGGCGCATGATGAAGTTGATGAACGCGTGGGCGTTGTCGGGATGGGGGGCGTCGGCCGGAATGGACATCATGTCAAACCACATCAAGGACCCCTCCTTGGGGATGATGTAGCTGATATGCACGCCATTATTGGCTTCCTCGGCCCGGGCCTTGGCCTGGAAGAGGTCGCCGGAATAGCCGAAGGCCATGCAGATATCGCCGTTGGCCAGCGCATTGATGAACTCGGATGAATGGAACTTCTGGATGTAGGGGCGCACGCTCATCCACAAGGCCGTGGCCTTCTCGATGTCGGC
Organism: Pararhodospirillum oryzae; assembly: GCF_007992075.1. GTDB lineage: Bacteria > Pseudomonadota > Alphaproteobacteria > Rhodospirillales > Rhodospirillaceae > Pararhodospirillum > Pararhodospirillum oryzae. The sequence continues at coordinate 2,468 of NZ_BJZO01000068.1, read as the reverse complement.
GGGATCGTGGCTGTCGGCGGGCAGGCCCAGGTAGTTGCGGGCCACGGCGAAGACTTCCGACGCGCTGTCGAGCACGTAAATCCCGCACTGAGCGATCTTGGACGCGTATTCGGGCTTGAACAGGAGATCCAGCGAATCAAGCGGCACGTCCGGGCCCAGGACTTCGCGAACCTTGGCCGTGTTGATGCCCAGGCCATTGGTTCCCCACATGTAAATCGCGGCGTGGGCGTTGCCGGGATCGTTGGCGGCGACCCGGGACATCAAGGTCGGGTCCATGTGGGAAAGATTGGGCAGCTTGCTTTTGTCGAGCGGGCGCAAGATCCCGGCCTTGATCATGCGTTCCATGAAGTCGCTGGTCGGGACCACCACGTCGTAGCCCGAGGACCCGGCCAGAAGTTTGGATTCCAGGATTTCGTTGCTGTCGTAGACGTCGTAATTCACCCGGATTCCGGTTTCCGCCTGGAATTTGGCCAGGGTGTCCTCGGCGATGTAGTCGGACCAGTTGTAGACATTAAGGACTTTCTCTTCCTCGGCGACGGCCTGACCGGCAACCAGGGCGGCCAGGGAGACGCCCGCCAGGGCGCGCAAAAGCGTGGACGCCATCGTGACCTTCTCCTTATGTGACGATTTAAAGGGGTAATGTCCAAGGGTTCATCAGAACCGCCGACAGGCGTCCGTCGTCCCGCAAGGCGAAAAAGGCTCCTCGCGGGAAGGTCCGACGGGCGGGGGGCCAGCCGCGGCGTGTGGCAACTGATAGACAAAGCTGGGCCCTTGGCAACAGATAATCGTGTGGCACCCCGCGCGAGCGCCCGCCTTAAGTCCGATCCAGGGAAGCACGCTTTGGCGGGATGGAACATGGCGAAGGGAGGCATCTTGTGGTAAAAGAACGGTCATCCACCCGTGTTGACATGGAAAAGATGCCCCATGATCCGAACCCCTCACTGCTGGTATACAGACACTGCTCCTTTGGTCGAGGCTTATCCTCCGCTTGAAGGGGAGGTCGAGGCCGACGTTTGTATCGTTGGCGCGGGCATCACTGGCTGCGTGGCGGCATTGCGACTGGCCCAGAAGGGTCTTTCGGTCCGGGTGCTGGAGGCTCAGGGCATCGGATTCGGCATGTCGGGACGAGACGGGGGGCAGGTCATGGGGACCTACGCCGCCGCGCCCATGCCCGGCGAGGGTGGCCTGGACCCCGAGGTCTGCCGGGTGCTGTGGGAACTGGGGCACGAAGCCGTTTCAACCACCCAGGCCCTGATCAGCGAACAGGGGATCGACTGCGATCTGGTCATGAACGGCCATCTGCGCGTGGGCACCAAGCCCCGCCACGCGGAAGCCCTCAAGGCCCTGGCCCGGCAGTGGGAAGCCGCCGGACTCACCGGGCTGGAGTGGCTGGACCGCTCGGCCATTGAAAAGGCCCTGGGCTCCCGGGCGGTGGGCGCGGCGGTGCGCGATCCCAACGCGGGCCACCTGAATCCCCTGAAGTACACCCTGGGCCTCGCGCGGGCGGCTGCGGCCAAGGGCGTGGTTTTCCACGAAAACACCCCCTACCTTCGGCATGGCACCAAGAAGGCCGACCACGTGGTGGTGACGACGCCGCGCGGGTCGGTACGCGCGCGCTGGTTGATTCTGGCCGGCCATGCCTTCCTGGCCGAGCGCGGCCAGGCCCCGGCCCCCACCGCCCTTCCGGTCAACACCTTTGTCGTCGCCACCGAACCGTTGGGCGAGGAAAAAGCCAAGGCGCTGATTCCGGGCAACGAAGGGGTCATGGATCTGGCGATCGCGCCCCATCACTTCCGGCGCACCCCCGACCACCGTTTGCTCTTCGGCGGCATTGCCACCTATGCCCGGATCGATCCGTTCAACATGCGCTATCCGCTGCTTGAGGCGATGAAGGGCTTCTTCCCTTCGCTGCCCAAGGACATGCGGATCACCCATGCCTGGGGCGGGCCGGTGTCGGTGACGCGCAACCGTCTGCCCCACTTCGGGCGAATCGAGCGCAACGTCCTGTTTGTCCAGGGTTTTTCGGGACAAAGCGTGGCCCTGGCCAGTCAGGCCGGCGCGATGATGGCGGGCGTGGTCACCGAAACCGAGTCCCGCTTCGATGTGGTGGCCCGCGTGCCCCACAAGCCGTTCCCCATGCCGGACCGCCTGGGGGCGCCCACGGTGCTGCTGGGAATGGCGCGGTTGTGGTTCCAGGATATCAAGGCCGACCGGGACTATAAACGCGCCCAGCGTGCCGCGGCCTGAACTCCTTTCGCCCCCCCCTTTCGGAAAGAGGTTCCGATGGAAGCCCGAGAGGGGGTTTGTCTTCAGCTTCCGGGTCAGGGGTAACCGGAGACCCTTGGCCCGGCCTCCCGACGTGTGCGGGTCCCCTTCCTCCGCTCGTCGGGAGGGAATATGGCGCCGGGACCCCGGAGGGGGTCCTGGCATGGGGTTGTTTTTTCCGTGCCCGGCGCTCCGATTCCAGA
>NZ_BJZO01000067.1 GCF_007992075.1 Pararhodospirillum oryzae | reverse complement strand
TTCGGATTACTCTAATGCCGGGCCCGCCAGAGGTCGGCGAGGTCGCGTTCCAGGGCGCGGGCGCGGCCGAGCCAGGCGCGGGCGGCGCGGATGTCGGCCCCCGATTCGTGGCCGTTCCGGGCGTCGAACTGAGCGCGGCGGTCGAGGTCGGAAATGAAGATGGCGAACGTCAGCAGCCGGCCCGAGCCACCGACCACGAAGCCGGCGAGCCCGCGCCCGTAGTACACGGTGCCGGTCTTGGCCCATACCGGCACCGGGCCCGAGGCGCCGACGGCGCTGGAGGCCAGGAGGGCGGCGGGGCCGTCGTCGTCGTCGCTTTGCCAGGTGCGCCGGGGCAGCAAGGCGGCGTAATCCAGGCCATGGAAGCCGTAGCGCTGGGCGTAATCCAGGATGGCGACGATCTGGCGCGGCGAGGCGCGGCTGTCGGGGCTGAGGCCGGAATGGTTCACCAGGTGGAAGGTGGACCAGTCGATGCCGCCCAGCGATCCGGCGTACAGGCGGTTGAGGGCGGCGGCGCTTTGGTCGAGCGTCAGCACCTGCCCGGTCAGGCGCCGCGTGGTGGTGAGGCCGATCATCTCGGCGACCATGTTGTTCGAGGTCTTGAGAACGCCGGTCACGATTTCATAAAGGGGGGCCGAACGCACCAGGGCGAGCACCCGGGCCGTGGGAGGGGCGGCGCCGGGCTCGGGCGGGGGCAGGGCCAGGCCCTGCTTCCGGGCAAGCGCGCGCGTGGCGTTGGCGGTGTAGGAGCCGGGGTTCTTGACCGGCAGCCACATGGAGCCATCGCCGGTCCAAGGCGCGGGCAAAACCCACGATTCGCCCGGCGCCACGGCGGCGCTGGCGCGGGTCAGGGCCGAGGGGGGCGGCTCGAAATGGGGGCGGCGGCCGCCTTCGGGGGTGGCGCCCACGCGCACGCTCAGCCCGTCGCCCACCGGGGTGGCCCCGGCCGGGGTGAAACGGGGGCCGGTCTTGGGGTCCCAGCGCAGCAAGGCCCGATTGAAGTCCACCGACAAGGCGCCGACGCCGGGGTTGTAGGCCAGGTCGCCGGGCTGGCTGGGCTCGATCTCGGGGGCGTGGGTCAGGAACGAGTCGTCGTACAGGAACCGCCCGCGCACCGCGTGGATTCCGGCGGCGTCGAGGCCGGCGACCAGCCGGGCCAGGGCGCGCCCGTCCAGGGTCGGGTCGCCGTCTCCGATCAGGTACAGATCGCCGTTCAGCACCCCGTTTTCCACCGTGCCGGCACTGACCAGGCGGGTTTGCCAGCGAAAGGCGGGGCCCAGCATGTCGAGGGCGGCCACCGTGGTCGGAACCTTGCTGACCGAGGCGGGCAGGAAGGGCTGGTCGGGCTGGTGGGTTTCCAGCCAGGCGTTTTCCTGGGGATCGAACAGGGCGAACCCCACCTGGTCGGGGCTGAAGCCGTGGCGGGCGATCAGGGCTTCGGCGTTGAGCGCGGCGCGAGGGGGCGTCGCGACGTGGGGGCCCGGCGCGGCCAGGGCCCCCCCGGCCGCCACGGCGCCCGCCGCCCCGGCGGCGGTCGCGACGACGGCCCGGGCGGCTCCCGGACGGGCGGAGCCGGTTTTCGCGGCCTGGGGCCTGGTGGCGGGGGCCCTGGTCGCGCTCGCGGGGCTTTTCTTGCGGGGCGTGGTGGCCTGGGCCGGGGTGCCCTTGGCCGGCGATGCCTTGGCGGCGGCTGGCCTGGCCGACGTGGCCTTGGGGGGCGTGGCCTTGGCGGGCGTGGCCTTGGTGGCCGGCTTCGCGGCTGGCTTGGGGCGGACGGTCGTGGCGGCCTGGGCGGGGTCGGCGCGGGTGGTCGCGGCGCTGGCCGGCGGGGGGGGCATCACGCCCGCGAGCAAGGCGCCAAGCCAGAGCAAGGCCAGGGCCCGGGCAAGGAAAATTGGTGGGCGGCGCCGCATGTGGTGACCCCTTCTGGCAAAACGATGGGGCGGACTCTCGCATGGACGGCGGGCCGGGAAAAGGGGGCCGTGGCCCGGGGGAGTCTTGACCATTAGGCGCAAGAGGGATGAATCTTTTATGACTGGCGCGCGCGGCGTGGCGTTGAAGCCCGGGCCGCCCTATATGGTGTCCCCCTGACTGGCGCGAGGAGGGGAGGCTTTTCTTTGCGGATCACCATCGTAACCGACGCCTGGCACCCGCAGCCGAACGGCGTGGTGCGGGTCAACGACACCTTGCGCCAGACCCTGGAACGGCGCGAGCACGAGGTGCAGATCATCGAGCCCTCGCACTTTCGCTGCATGCCGTGCCCGACGTATGAAGAAATTCCGCTGGCCTTGTTTCCGCGCCGGCGCGTCGCGCGCATGATCTCGGAGTTCCAGCCCGACGCGATTCACATCGCCACGGAAGGCCCCCTGGGGTTCGCGGCGCGGGGGCTTTGCCTGCGGCGGCGCTGGCCGTTCACCACCGCCTACCACACCAAGTTCCCCGAATACATCGCGGCGCGCACTCGCCTGCCGCTGGATCGGCTGTACGCGGTGATGCGCTGGTTCCATGGGCCGTCGCACGCGGTCTTGTGTCCGTCGCCCTCGGTCGAGCGTGATCTGGTGGCGCGGGGGTTCACCAACGCCCGCGCCTGGAGCCACGGGGTGGATACCCACTTGTTTCACCCCCAGCCCAAGGACTTCCTGGACCTGCCGCGCCCGGTTTTCCTGTACGTGGGCCGGATCACGGTGGAAAAAAACCTGCCGGCCTTCCTGGACCTGGATCTTCCGGGCAGCAAGGTGGTGATCGGCACCGGGCCACAGCGGGAAGTCCTGGAGAAAAAATATCCCCAGGTGCACTTCCGTTCGGCCTACGGGGATCGCGAGCTGTCGCGCTATTTCGCCAGCGGCGACGCCTTTGTGTTCCCCAGCCTGACCGATACCTTCGGGCTGGTGATGCTGGAAGCGATGGCCTCGGGCGTGCCGGTGGCGGCCTTCCCGGTGACGGGACCGCGCGACGTGATCGGAGCCTCGGGGGCGGGCATCATGGACACGGACCTGAAGGCGGCCGCGCTCAAGGCGTTGACCATCGATCCCACGGTTGCCCGGGCCCACGCCGAGACCTTTTCGTGGGAGCGGGTGGCCGACGAATTCCTGTCGTTCCTGGCACCGCTGCCCGGCCGCGAGGCAACGCGGCCGGGGGTGTGAAACAAGGAGCCCCGCTGTGACCCGTGCGTCCGCCCCTCCATCCTCATCCCCATCCCCGGCCCCTTCCGTTGCGGCGCGCGACCCGGGGCCGCCCCGGCGCTCGCGTTGCGACCGGCCGCGCGCCCTGGCCGGGCTGGCGGTGCGGGCGATGGGGCCGGGCCTGGGGCGGCGCGGCCTGGCCGAGGAAGCGCTGTTGACCCACTGGGCCGACATCATGGGGCCGGTGCTGGCGGCGCGGGTTCATCCGGTGCGCCTGGCCCGTCCGCGAGGCGAGCAGGGCGGCGTCTTGCATGTGATCGCGGAAAGCGGCGCCGTGGCGTTCGAGCTTCAGTACCTGGAACCCCAGGTCATCGAACGGGTGAACGGGTACCTGGGGCGTCCGGCGGTGGCGCGTCTCGCGGTGCGCCAGGGGCGGGGCCGTCGCGGGGCCTCGCGTCGGGCCCAGGAGCTTCCCCCCCTGCCGCCCGCCCGCCGCGAGGCCCTGGAAACCGCCCTGGCCGCCGTGGACGATTCTCCCCTGCGCGAGGCCCTGCGCCGTCTGGGCGAAGCCATCGGCCGGCGCGAGGCCGGGCGGGGCGGGTGAGCCCTCAACCCTTTGAAAACAAGGGTGGTTCGCGAGCGTAACGAAACAACTGCGAACGTCGCCGCCGTCCGGGAGGCCCGCCTTTTCTCTGTTCGCGGGTGGAATGAAGCAAGGCGGCGGGCCACGGGAACCGCTGTCCGGCGGGCTCGCGGCTGGCGGGGGCGGCTCGCCTTGTGCCTTGGCGCGCCCGTCGGATCCCCTTTCGTCCGACGCATTGACGCTGGCCCCGGGGCGGGGCACTCTAGGCCAGGACACGCGGCTGGCCCCGAGCCGTCGCTGTCTTCCCCCTTTTTACTCACCCCCTGGCTATTTTCCCGGAGGCCCGGATGCCCGGTCTCGTCCTTTCCCTATCCTCCCTTCTGGGGGGTATTGCCTTCTTGCTGCTGGGCAACGGCCTGCTGGGCACCGTCTTGGGTGTGCGTCTGGCCGATCGCGGCGACGGCCCGCTGGTGTCGTCCCTGATCCTGGGCTGTTATTTCGTGGGCCTGATCGTGGGCTCGTGGCGGCTGTCGCGGGTGGTCCTGGCGATCGGGCACATCCGCACCTTTGCCTTGCTGGCCAGCGTGCAGGCGGCGGCCACCCTGGGCCACGCGCTCACCCCCTCGCCCGTGGCCTGGGCCGCCTTCCGTTTGATCGAAGGCATCTGCATGGCCGGCCTGTTCATGTGCATTGAAAGCTGGCTCAACGACCGCGCGACCGAGGAAAGCCGGGGAACGGTGCTGTCGGCGTACATGATTTCCGTCTATCTGGCGCAAGGCGTGGGCCAGCTTTTGCTGATGACCCATGATCCCCGCAATTTCGCCCTGTTTGCCGTCGCCTCGATCCTGGTTTCCCTCGCGGTGCTGCCGGTGGTGACCACGCGCCTGCCCTCGCCCGAACTGGTGGCGGCGCCTCCGTTCCGGCCCGGGCGGCTGATGGCCAGCTCGCCCACGGCCTTCCTGGGCAGCGCGGCCAGCGGGCTGGGCCTGGGCGCCCTGTACGCCATGGGCCCCCTGTTCGCGCGCGAGATCGGCTTTGACCGCAATGGGGTGGCCTTGTTCATGTGCGCGGCCATCCTGGGCGGGCTGGTGCTGCAATGGCCGCTGGGGAGGCTTTCGGACCGGCTGGACCGCCGGCTTGTGCTGCAAGGCGTGGCCGTGGCCCTGGGCGTGGTGTGCGTCGCGATTGCGTTCCTGGCCCCGGGGACGGAAACGGCCGTTCCCACCGGGGGCCTTGGGCCGTTCGTGGCCCTGGCCGCCCTGTTCGGCTCCCTGATCACGGTGATTTATCCGGTCAGCGTCGCCCTGGCCAACGACCGCATCGCGCCGGGCGAACGGGTGGGCGTGAGCGGGGATTTGCTGCTGGTCAACTCGGTGGGCTCGGTGGTGGGGCCGCTGGTCGCGGCGGTGCTGATGGAACTCAACGGTCCCGTGGGCCTGTTCGTGTTCGAGGCCCTGGTGGCCGTGGGCCTGGGCCTGGTCACCTTGTGGCGCCGCCGGGTGCGCGAGGCGCCGCCCGAGGACCAGCGCCCGCCGTTCCAACCGTTGCCCGTGCCGGCGCCGGTGGCGGGCGAGATCGAGATCCAGGCGCCCTTGTCGGCGCCCCCCGATCCGGAAACCGCTCCGTGAGCACCCCGGTTCCCCCGCGCCTGGACCCGGTGGCGCGCGCGCGCCTGCGGGCCCAGGCTCCCCGCACCTGGCAGCGCATGCTTTCGGGGCGGCGGCTCAATCTGATCGATCCGTCGCCGCTGGACATCGAGATCGAGGACATCGCGCTCGGCCTGTCGCGCAATACGCGCTGGAACGGCCAGACCCTGGGGGATCATGGATGGTCGGTTGCCCAGCATTCCTTGCTGGTCGCCGACATCGTGGCCACCTTCCGGCCGCGCCCCGAGCCCCGCGTGCTGCTGGCCGCGTTGCTCCACGACGCCAGCGAGTACGTCACCCACGACCTGATCACGCCGTTGAAGGCCGCGGTGGGCGACGTGTTCCGCGAGCTTGAGGACTGCCTGATGTGCGCCGTTCATGTGCGCTTCGGCCTGCCCGCCCGCTCCAGCCCGGAAGTCCACGCCCTGATCAAGCGCGCCGACCGCATCGCCGCCGCCACCGAGGCGGTGCAACTGGCCGGGTTTTCCCCGGCCGAGGTCCGAACCGTGCTGGAGATTCGCGAGCTTCCCCTGAAAGGAGTCACCTTGGTGCCCCTGCCGGTCGCCGAGGTGCGCCGGCGCTTCCTGGAGACGTTTCATCACCTTGAAGCCGAGGCCGGGTTGACTATGAAGGAGAAGTAATCTCGCAGAAGGAGAAAATTACCAAGAAATTTTATTTTAATTGCGTTGCATGTGCGAAAGGGGTATCCTTTTACAGTGAAAGCAGGGGAAGGGAGCCCCCGACAAAGCGGCTTCTTTCCGGCTGGCGCAGGAAGCATGACGCACCGTGCATTGCATCGTGCAACACCTTGCGAATTGCAAGGTCCCGAGAAATCACTTTTGTCCTTTTCGGCGCGTCGGCCAAGGCGCAGCGTCCTCGATAAGGGCTGTTTTTTGAAGGGGTTGATCCCTTCCTTGTCATCCAACGCGGGAATTGGGCGGCCCGCGCCCGGTTGGTACACGCCGTGCAAAGGATAGGTCAGATCCCGAGGCGGGAGGATGAGGTCACTGGACCTCCCGTTTCGGACCCTGACGCTGATCGTGCCGTCCAATCTTTGGGCCTGGGGAGTCCGGCGGTTCCGAACCGCACTTCCCCGCCGCCGTCCGGCCTTTTCGGGCCCGCCGGCGCGATCATCGGACGGGGCGGCCGGATCTCGGCCGCCCCGTTTTTTTTGCGCGAGCGCCGCCCGCCAGGATGTCGGGGGCGGGGAGGCGCGGCTTTTTCCTGGAAACGAACAAAATCAGCGCTCCCCGGGGGGCACGCGGCCACGCACCGGCGAAGCCCGCCTTCGGGCAAGGGTAACGCCTTGCTTTTTCGCGCCTTTCCGATCCGGAAAAAGGATCGCCGGGCGCGCGAGGGGTGCAGTATGCTGCCGCTTCATGTCCGGCGCTCGGGAGGATGAAGCATGAAGCGGCGTGATTTTCTGACAACGGCGGCCACGGGTGGCGGGGCGGCGGCGGCGGCGGCTTCCCTGGCCGCCACGGCTGCGCTCGCGCCCCTGGCGGCGCCGGCGGTGGCCAAGGACCGGGTCGAATGGAAAATGGTGACCCCCTGGCCCCGGAATTCGCCGGGCGTGGGCATCAACGCCCAGCGCTTCGCGGACATGGTTACCGCCATGTCGGACGGACGCTTGACCATCACCTTGTACTCGGCCGGTGAACTGGTGCCGCCGTTCGAGGTTCTGGACGCCGTGCAAAGCGATCTGGCCCAGGTCGGGCACGCCGCCTCGTACTACTGGCAAGGCAAGGCACCGGCGCTCAACCTGTTCACCTCGATGCCGTTTGGCCTGATGGCCTGGGAGCTGGACGCGTGGCTGGCGTGTGGCGACGGGCAGGCGCTATGGGAGGAAACCTACGCGCCGTTTGGCGTGCTGCCGTTCTACGCCGGCAATTCCGGGGTCCAGGCGGGCGGCTGGTTCAACAAGGAAATCAACACGGTCGAGGATATCAAGGGCCTGAAGATGCGCATTGCCGGCCTGGGGGCCGAGGTGATGCGCCGCCTGGGCGCCGCCACCGTCCTGACGCCGCCGGGCGAAATCATGCCCGCCTTGATGTCGGGCGCGGTGGACGCGGCCGAGTGGGTCAGCCCGTGGCTGGATATCGCCTTCGGCCTGCAAAAGGCGGCCAGGTACTATTACATGCCGGCCTTCCACGAGCCGGGGCCGTCGCTGGAGATCCTGGTCAACAAGGCCCGCTACGAGATCCTGACCGACGATTTGAAGGCCATCGTGCGGGCGGCCGCCCAGGCCGTCGCCGGGCGCACCCTGGCCGACTTCACGTACAACAACACCATGGTTTTCGCCGAGATGGCGGAAAAGTACCCGTCGATCGAAATCCGCACCTTCTCGGACGACGTCATCCGCGCCTTGGGCGCCATGACGCGCACCGTGCTGGAGGACATGGCGGCCCGCGATCCCATGACGGCCAAGGTTTATGCGTCGATGCGCGCGTTCACCGAGCGGTGCGTGCGCTACCAGGACCACGCGGACCTGCCCGCCCTGCGCCAGCGCAAGCTGGCCCTGGGCCTGTAACGGACCAAAGGCGAAAGCCCCGGGGTCGCGAGGCCCCGGCCTGTCCTTATCCTTACAGGCGGATGCCGAAGCGGGCGAGAACCATCACCATGCCCAGGTACAAGGCAATGGTGATCAGGCACGACACGCCCAGGGCCACCCAGAAGCCAAGCCCGTGGCGCAACAGCACGGGCAGCACCAGGAACATCGGCAGCGACGGCAGCACGTACCAGAACGTCGCCTGGGCGTGATCGGCCAGGCGCACGGTGTCGTGGGTATCGCGCCACAGCCACAGCATGGCGAGAATCGAAACCAGGGGCAAGGACACCACCAGCGCCCCGAAGGCCGGGCTGCGCCGGGCGATTTCCGACACCACGGCCACGATGACCCCGGACACCAGGGCCTTGAGGATGAGATAGGTCACGCGTGTGGACTCCTTCGTGGCGCGGGGGTCATGAAAAAAGCGGGAAGGACAAGCCTTCCCGCTGGGGATCGGTCGGGTCGGGCCAGGGCGGGGAGGGAGACTCCCCGCCGGCCATGAGGCTACTCGCGATTGCCCAGGAACATGAGCAGGAATCCGGGGATGGCCGGCGGAAATGGGTTCAGGCGGCAACCGAAAGCCGGGCCGGGCGCACGCGCACGAAGGCAAGGGCGCGCGGCCTTCCAGCCCTGCCATTCAAGCGTTGGACCACGGCGGAAACGGTGCGCGTTTCCAGCCAGCGCCGGAACGTGGGGGCTTGAAGGCGGTTGATGTTGCCGATCTTCTGTCCTCCCACGCAAACCTGGACGGCCTTGGGGTCGTGCGGGTTGTCTGGTTCCGCCCGGATTTCCAGGGGGGTCCCGACCCCGACAAGGGAATGGGTGTCGGCGTAATACCGGTATCCCGCGATTTCCAACAGCATATCACACCGCTCGGCCCCCGGGTTCAACGGGTCGACCAGGGAAAATCCATCGCTGGGCAGCTTGGCTTCGGTGTGCCCCAGCAAGGAAAAATCGGAAAGCGCCAAATCCGGCGGCAAGCAAAACTGCCGCTTGTAATCCGTGAAATCGGGGCGATGGGGCGGGGGGAGGCGGCTCATGAAGGCATCGAGCACGCCCGTCCTGTGCTCCTTGCGGCGTGGGTTGAAGGCCGGATACCCCCTGTATCCCAGGGCGTGGAGCTGTTCGACCAGGCGATTACCGTTGAGAGCCGCGAACGACGCTTCGTCATCGACGATGTATCGGAAAACAAGGGTGTCGTTGTGGGGTTCCAGTTCCCCCACCGCCCAGCGGAAACGATCTTCCATGTGGTCGGGGGCCTGCCAGGCCAAAATCAGCTTCCTGGGTTCCGAGGTTGTCTCAATCCAGTTTTCCATGCGTCCCCTCCAGCAGGGCCACCAGTCTGGCCCGTCGAGCCAGGACAAGCCGCGACACGAAGTATGCCCGCTCAGGCGTAAAGGGAACCCCAACGGGGAACTGCGTGCATTCCGCGCAAATCGTTTCGATATCCGTCGGCTCGAACCGTAGCACGTCTTGCATCGCCGAGCGGGCATCGGGGTGGGTTTTTAGGTAATGGGCGCATAATTCGATATGGGGGGCGCGTTGATCGTCCGCCACGGTCCAACTGCAATGATGGCTCCCCCGCCCGATGTAGGCGTCCAAGTGATTCGTATCGCACAAGGCAACCAGTTGTTTTTCCGCGTTTTCGTATCCCAGGCTGGTTCCGTTGTCAAAAATCGGGGAAAATTCATACGTTTCCTTTTGATCGGGAGGGCGGCGGATCAAAAACCCCCAATTTTCAGGGTGGCGGTCCGTGTTCCCAATCAAGGCGTCAAAAACAATCACCTGCCCCCACCACTTAATGACATCTGGAATGCCAAGGGCTGCGCAAATCCGGATGTTCTCACGCAGGCCGTGGGGGCGTCCGCGCTTTTTGTCCGTTACGAGACGCCTCATGGAATCGAGAGCATGAACGAAGCGTGCAGGGTATTGCTCGTTTGGAAAAGAATAGAAAAATTGCATTAAAACCCCTGTCTCTCCATTCTTTTTGTCAACGGCAATGAAACAGGGAGGGACGTTCAGGCCAATTAGAGCGCCAATTCTGTATGCGATCACTTCAGACCAAATTTGTTGTTTTTGGTATTGCTTCTTTACCGTTTTAAAAATGTATCTGTGATTTGGGATGAGATGCGGAGGCTTTTCGTCGCACGGGCAAAGGAGGGTCCGCTTCGGTTGCGATCCTTTTGGGTGAATCGCGAAGTCTTCGTCGCTTGCCCATTCTTCGATGAAAACGGGCGTTCCGGGTGGCTGTCCGTGGACCGGTGGCATGCAAGAGTCCCTGCCAGGGGAGAGACGCCAGCATAGCGCGTTTTGACGGGGGGCGCTCGATTCTTGCCACATGATCAAGGGCAAGGAGCATTTCTTCGTGGCGCGGGGGTCATGAAAAAAGCGGGAAGGACAAGCCTTCCCGCTGGGGATCGGTCGGGGTGGGGCAAGGGCGGGGAGGGAGACTCCCCGCCGGCCATGAGGCTACTCGCGATTGCCCAGGAACATGAGCAGGAATTGCAGCAGGTTGATGAAGTTCAGGTACAAGGCCAGGGCGCTGAACACGGCGACCTTGGTTTCCTCGTCCGTGCCCATCGTGGCCACGTAGCGTTCCTTGATGGCCTGGGTGTCGTAGGCGATCAGGCCCGAGAACACCAGAACGCCCACGGCCGACATCACGAACTGCAACATGCTGCTTTCAACGAACATGTTGACCAAGCCGGCAATCAGAATGCCCACCACGCCCATGAACAGGAACTTGCCCAGGGCGGACAGGTCGCGCCGGGTGGTGTAGCCGTAGAGGCTGAGCGCCGCGAAGGCCGCCGCCGTGATGAAGAACACCCGCACCACGCTTTCGCCCGTGTAGACGACCAGAAGCGTGGACAGGCTGATGCCCTGCAAGGTCACGAAGGCCCAGTAGAAGGCCTGGGTCGCGGCCGCGCTCATGCGCTGGGCGGCGAACATGGCGCCGAACAACAGCACCAGCGGCGCGAACACGGCAATCATGCCCAGGATGCTGAGGCCGGCAAAGGCCCCGGTCGCCGGGTCGAAGGCGTAGAACACGGCCTTGAGCGGGGTGTACACCACCGCCATGGCCACAAGGCCGGACAGCAGAAGGCCCGACGCCATGTAGTTGTAGATACGCAGCATGTAGCGGCGCAAACCCACGTCCAGGCGGGCATCAACCCCCATGCCAGCCTGGGAAAGCGCAACGCGCTTGCTTATGTCAACCATTGTCTTCCTCGTATTTCCACCGTCGGTCACTGGGTACCTGGCGGTCCATCGGCGATGGAACGGCTCAGAGTGCCCCTAATATGGCACACGGGCCGGGCGATTCAACGGGGCCCGTGTTCTTTTCATAGCTGTTGTGCGCTGGCCCGTAACACTTTGTTTCAGCGCTGTCCTTTGGGTGGGGAGGGGTCGCGCGAAGGGTGGAGATCCGGCAAGGGAACCCCCCATAGAAAAGCCCCGTCCGGGTGGCGCGATCCGGACGGGGCTTTGGACCCCTCCCCCGCCGACCGGGTCGAAGGAGGGAGCCAGGAACCAAAGGGCCATGCGCTCGCAAGGGGGGTGCGATCAAGCCCCAGGGAAGGGGACGGCCTGCCCGGGAGAGGAATTCGGGCCTGCCGTCTGAAAAGATTGATATCGCAATCGCGACGCATTCGCAAGTTTTTTATGCGAAGAAAATGCCGAAAAACAAAACCCCCGAGAACGCGGGGCGTCCGGGGTGCGTCCGTATTCAAGGGAAAGGTGGAAGCGGGAAAATGGCCACCCGATCGGTGGCGCGAGTGACGGGACTTGAACCCGCGACCTCTGGCGTGACAGGCCAGCGCTCTAACCAGCTGAGCTACACCCGCATCCGGTCCACGCCCGCAGGCGTGGCAAACCGTTTGTCTCGGACTGGCGCGAGTGACGGGACTTGAACCCGCGACCTCTGGCGTGACAGGCCAGCGCTCTAACCAGCTGAGCTACACCCGCTTGCGTCCGAGGGGTCGGTTTGTATCCGTCCCGAGGCGGGGACGCAAGGCTTTTTTTCAAGGAGTCGTGACTTTTTTGAAGGGCAGGGTGGCGTTTCCTGGCGTGGCTCCTCAGGGAAGGGCCTACACACCCCAAGCGCCTCGATTCACGAAAATCGAGCGCTCAAAACTCCCAGGGCGTTTCTCCCGCGAGAAACGCTTTCAGTCATGGGGTCGTGAAGGGCGGCTCCCGACGAGGGGGGGGGCCGTCAAGGGCCCGGCTCCCGCCGTCGTCTCTTTCCCGGCCGGGGGTGCCGGCGGTCGGTGCCCGCCGTCAGGCTTCCACTTCGACAACGTGACGGGGCGCGGTCGGGGCGCGGGTGCCCGTGGCCGGCTTCGAGGTGGCGTCGTCCTGGGGTGGCGTGCCCGTGGCGGCCGGCGGCAGCCCCTGGCTGACGACAGCGGCGGTCACCACGCCGGTCCCCTGGGCCTCGCCCCCGCCAACGCCATCGCCGTCGGTGGTTTCCTGAACCTCGACAACCCGTTCGACGTACTTCACCTGCTGCTGATCGACCTGTTCGTCCTGGGCATCCTGCCCCCGGCGATAGGCTGCGATCTGCGTGGGGGAGGGGACCTGAAATTCAACGTTGTCGTCGTAGACAAATTTGGCCACATTGACGTAGAGGTCGGGGTCAAGGATTGTCTTGGGGTTGATGTGGTAGGATTCCAGCGGGTCTTGTTGCCCGGCCGTGCTCCCACCCGAGGCTTGGGTCGCCGGGGTTGATTCAGAAACGGCAACCGTTTCCACCCGCACGGCGGTGTTGCCCGTGTAGGGCTGGGGGGGGACCACCGTCCCGCCGAGTCCGATATCCTGTCGAGAGTCCATGGCTTCCTGCCCTCTGCTGAGACGCTCTCCAGCATGCAGCGTTGCCAACCGTCTCGCAACCCCCCTTATGTCTGTCGGGGTATCCTTTTGACGGTGCTGGAAAAAAAGGAGAGCCGTTGCGTCCCTGGTTGCCATTGAGGCAACAATCCCATGCGACTCGATATGTACCGGGTCCACAGGGAATTCAAGGGGGAGAGGGGATGGTGCCGCCGGGGTGAATTGAACACCCGACCCCACCCTTACCAAGGGTGTGCTCTACCCCTGAGCTACGGCGGCACGCAAGTGACGGGAGAAGAAGGTTTGTTTCGTCCCGTCCGGGGAGGCCCGGAAAGTGCCACGACCCCCGGGGTCTGACAAGCAAAAAATTGCGATGGCCGCATTTTTTTTGCCAGCACCCGGATCGGGCGCTTGAGGGGTGCCGGCGAATCCTTCCTCAAGCGGTGGGAAGCGACCATGTCGTGTGATGGGTTTCAAAATCGCCCGCCGGCATGGGGTGTCCGTACAGAAAGCCCTGGCCGTGGGGGCAGCCGAGAAACACCAGGGCATGGTGGTGTTCGACGGTTTCGATCCCTTCGGCGATCACTCCCAGGCCCAGGCCCTCGGCCATGGCGATGGCGGTGGCGGCAAGGCTGCGCCGGGCGCCGGCGATGGTCAGGGGGGTGATGAAGCGGCGGTCGATCTTGATCGCGGTGACCGGCAGCCGGTCCAGGACGCCCAGCGACGAGTAGCCGGTGCCAAAGTCATCCAGCGCGATGTCAAAGCCGGCGGCCCGAATGCTTTCCAATTCGGCGATCGATCGCGCCAGATCGGTCATCATCTGGCTTTCGGTGATTTCAAACGAAAGGGTATCGGGGCTGAGGTCCAGGTGATGGATGTCGCGCAGCAGGCCCGTCACGAAATCGTCGGCGGTCAGGTCCATGGCGCTGAGGTTGACGGCGATGGGCAGGGCCGGCAGGCCCCGGGCCCGGCGCCGGGCCACGATGGCCGCCACGTGGTTCAACACCAGGCGGGTGAGGGGGCGCGACAGGCCGCCGGTTTCGGCCAGCGGAATGAATTCGGATGGCGGGACGGGGCGGCCTTCCAGGGTCCAGCGGCACAGGGCCTCGGCGCCGACAATGCTTCCCGTGGCAATATCGATTTTCGGCTGAAGATGGACCTCCAGGCCGCAATCGCGCTCCAATCCCCGCCGCAGGGCCGCGCGCAGGGCCAGGCGCCGGTGCAAGATCCGGGTCATGTCCTGGGTGTAGCGGATCGGCTGCGTGGGCCGCGTCCGGTTGCCCTCGGTCGACAGCAAGGCCGAGAGGCCGTGCCGGCAGACAGTTTGGGCGTCGACCATGTCGGGCGTGACGTCGACCACGGCCAGGAACACGCTGACCGGAGCCGGAGCCCCGTCCAGCAGCGCCGGGCGGGCCAGAACACGCTGCAAGGCGCCTTCGTCGATCTGGTCCGGGTCCCCCAGGGCCACGAAAATCGTTTCCGAATACCGGGCTACCCCTTGCAGGCGCAGGTTTTCGTCTCCCAGGGCGTGGGCAATGCGAATCAAGACATGGGTGGCCGCGCCTTCCCCGAAAACACCGGCGATCTCGGTCAAGCCCGTGATGGAAACAAAAATAACGCGAAGCGCGCTTCCCTCGTGCATCTTGCTGTCGAGAAGGCGTTCAAAGGCGTTTCGGTTGGGGATCTCCAGGACAGGATCGAAATAAGCCAGGCGGTCAAGATGTTCGATCATGTTGGCGTTATTGAAGCATAGGGCCAACGTGGTGGCGAAAACCTGTAGAAGGTCGGGGTCAAGGCCTGAGGGAGGCCTGTCCGTGATGTCCAGATACACAAAAAGCGCTTGCCTGCCGTGTCCGCTTACCATCAATCCCAAGGCGTCGGAATCAATGACAACGGCGTGGCCCGCGCTCGCGCGTTCAAAAACCCCAACGATCCGGGTCCCGAAGGTGGGCAGGGCGGACAGGGGCCGGTCCACGGCGCGCGCGAAGGGACCGCCAAGGGCATCGACGACCGTGAAGGCGCTGGGCGAGAAAACTGGTTCTCCAAGTGGCCCCAGGGCGACGACGCCAATCACGGGTGCTCCGACCAGCCGGCCCAGATGGGGCAAGACGCCGTGGGCCACCCAATCCACGCTGGTGCGGGCGAACAGGTCGGCGGTGGCCTGGAGGACCAGGCGCAACCCGGTGCGGTGATCAACGATCTGGCTGAGCTGGCGATAGCCGCGCAGGGCCGTGTGCAGCACGGACAGCAAACGCGAGTGGGTCAGTTCGTCCTTGGTCCGGTAATCGTTGATGTCGTAGCGCGACATCACGGCGTATTCGGGGGCCTGCCCGGGATAGCCGGTGCGTAAAATGATGCGCAGCGTCGCACAGTTGGCTTCGCGCAGGCGTTCCACCAGATGCAAGCCCGCGTCCTGGGTTTCCATGACCACGTCAATCAGGGCGACCGCGATGTCCTCGTGGGTGCTGGCCAGCGCGATCGCCTCGGCAACCGAGTGGGCATGGAGCAAGACCAGGGGGCGGCCGAACATTTCCACGTCCTTGAGGGCAAAGGCCGTGGACTCGTGAACGTCGGGATCGTCGTCCACCACCAGGATGCGCCATGGTCGAACCCGAGGCGGCGTGACGCCGGTTGGCAAGGGCGGCTTCTGGCTGTCCTCGACAATCAGCAGATCGTCGGAAATCGACGAGGGATCCCCGATCGAAAACCGGGGCATGCCGTCCGAAGCGGAAGGAGAGGGCGTTCCGGCCGGGGATGGGCTCGCGAAAAGCAAGCGGATTTTGTCGGATCCAGGAACACGCATCATGCGGGGCTCCTTTGGGGGGCGGACGACGCGGCCGCGTCCGGGGACGGGGCAAGGCGTTGGGGCGCGACAACCGGCACCACCACGGTGATCGTAGTGCCCGTCCCTTCCTCCGACTCCACTTCCAGCTGCCCTCCCAGCAGGTTGGTGACGATGGAATGGACAATGCTCAGGCCCAGGCCGCTTCCCCCGGCGCCGGGCTTGGTGGTGAAAAACGGTTCAAAAATGCGGTTCCTGATCGCCGCGGGCATGCCGGCCCCGTTGTCGGCGACGATGATCCGGACCTGGCCGGCCTGGCCGCGTTCGGTCGAGACCGTGATCGTGCCCGAAGGGCGGCCGGCCAGACCATGAAGAAGGGCATTGGTGATCAGGTTCACAATCACCTGACCCAGGGGGCCAGGGTAACTGTCCATGTACACGCTGGAGCCCAGGTGCACGTCAAGCTCGTATGGCGTGCTCTTGAACTGCGGACGCATGGTGTCGATCAACTCCAGCACGTAGTCGTCCAGGGTAAAGGTCCGGGCCCGTTCGCCTGTCTGATCAACCGCGATTTCCTTGAAGCGCTTGATCAGGTGGGCGGCGCGTTCCAGGCAGCGTTCGGCGTCGTGCAGGCCCTTGTCGATGTCGTCGGTCAGGGTATCCAGGGCCGCCCGGCTGATGCGCCCGCCAGAGGTGGCGGCGCGAAACAGGTGCATGCGTTCGCACAAGGTGCTGATGAAGGTCACGGCATTGCCCAGCGGCGTGTTCAGCTCGTGGGCGATTCCAGCGACCAGTTCTCCCAGCGCGGCCAGTTTCTGGGCCTGCACCAGGTGCTGCTCGGCGCGCAGGCGCTGGGCCACGGCGTTGCGCTGGCGGACAATGCTGCCGCTCCACGCCCAGGCCACCAGGGCGCACCCCGGCCCCCCCAGCCCCACCAGCGCAAGCAGTCCGCCGCCATCCCCGAAAAAGGAGGGAACCGGGCTTGAGATCACTTCGAACCAGACCGGGGCCTGGGCAATGATGGATTCGGTATCGGTTCCGGCTTCGGCAAGCGCCTGCGTCAGGTCGATGCGCTGGTGGTAGATGAACGCGTGGTCGCGGTGCAAGAACCCGCCCTGGCAGGAGTTCAGGTGTTCCCAAAGAGTGGGGTCTTCCTTCGCAAGCGTTGCGTCCTGATTGAACAAGAAGCCCCAGCGTTTTTCTTTCGGCACTCCGGTCAACCAGTATCCTTCGGCATTAAGCAAGGAACGCTGTTCGTTGGACGTCGTCTTTTCAGTATCAGAAATGTCTAAAATGGTCTGAGCGGCAAGATTGAAAACCAAAATGCCATTCTTTCCCAGGAGTGGAAAAGAAACGGGGGTCGCTATTCGCAGGGTAGGAACCCAAGGGACTTCAATGGTTTTGTGCTCGATATTGAGATCCAGGGGGCTGATGAAAATTTCTCCTGCTTTCAGGGCTATGGTCTTGAAAAAATAAGGGCGATCGGTCTTGTTTTGCAGATCGTCCAGTCCGATGACCACGAGACCCTCCGCCCGGCGGTCCACCCGGACAAGTTCCCAGCCACTGGGGCCAATCAGCCGGACTTGCAGCAAGGCTGGATGGTGCCGGATCAGGGCCAGGAACAGGCCCGACAACTCGTCGGCGGGGAGCGGCCGGCCTTCGATCAAATGGCGGATGGACGGGCTTTCGGCCGTGCTGGCCAGCAACGACACATGGGACGCCACGAACGCCCGGATCTGGCGAACCCGTATTTCCGCCTTGGCCTCCTGGGTCACGCTTTGACGCGATCGTTCCCGTTCGATGCCGGCGAGCTGCACGCCGCTGCTGACCAACGCTCCCAATCCCAGCAAGGCGACCGTCAGCACCAGGAACAACCGCCAGCGCTGGCTCAAAAGGCGCGTTTCCTTCATGCCAGCCTTTCCCGCCGCGGGGACCGCAGGCGTTTCAGCCGGCGGGGGGGAAGGCGTCAGGGCACCGAACGATTGGTCTTGCGCCATCAAGGCGGCTCCACGCACGAGAAAAAATCGATAAAATCAGCGATAAGGGGAATATCCCTTCGGGTTGTCTTGGTTAGGGAAGCATTAACGCTCTAGTTTAGGCTTATTGGGGCGCATTTCAACAGCCTTATTGCTGTATCCCCGGGGGCTGGAAACGCGGGCGGAGCGTCTGGGGGGCGCTGCCCTCGCAAGAACGCAAAGGCACGGCGTCGGCTGTCTTGCACCAGTGGCACGGATGGGGTACGAAGCCTCCCCTTGGAGACCCTCGTCGCGGGCCGATGCCCGGACCTTTCCCCCCCATCATTTGCTTTCCCAAGGGAGTTCCGTCACGCATGGACAGAATCCGGCTCGTGGGCGGCGCCCCCCTGGAGGGCACCGTGCGCATTGGCGGCGCCAAGAACGCGGCCCTGGCCCTGATGCCCGTCGCCTTGCTGACCGACCAGACCGTTCGGCTCACCAACGTGCCCGACCTTGCCGACATCCGCACCATGGCGGCCTTGCTGGAGCACATGGGGGTTGGCGTTCACCTGAACGGGGCCTCGACGGCGGCCGGCCGCGTGGTCGCGCTTGATGCCGGCGGGCTCAAGGAAACCACCGCGCCCTATGACCTGGTGCGGCGCATGCGGGCCTCGATCCTGGTGCTGGGGCCGCTGGTCGCGCGTCACGGCAAGGCCCGGGTCTCGCTGCCCGGCGGCTGCGCCATCGGCACCCGTCCGGTGGATCTGCACCTGAAGGCCCTGGAAGCCCTGGGGGCCGAGATCGATTTGCGCGAGGGGTACGTGAATGCCCGCGTGGACGGTCGCCTGAAGGGGGCGCGCTTCGCCTTTTCCAAGGTCACCGTGGGCGGCACCGAAAACGCCCTGATGGCCGCCGTCCTCGCCGAGGGCGAAACCATTTTGGAAAACGTGGCCCGCGAACCCGAAATTGTCGATCTGGGCCGCTGCTTGCAGTCCATGGGCGCCGAGATCGAAGGCCTGGGCACCAGCACCTTGCGCATCCGGGGGGTGGAAAGCCTGGGCGGCACCACCCATGCCGTGGTCCCCGACCGGATCGAAACCGGCACCTATGCCCTGGCCGCCGCCATCACTCGCGGCCACCTGACCTTGACCGGGACCCGCCTGGATCTGGTTGAAAGCCTGATCGACCATTTGCGCCGCGCCGGCGTGCGCGTGGCCCGGGCCGAGGGCGGTCTGGAGGTCGACGCGCGCGGCGCCCCCGTGGTGGGCGTGGACGTGATGACCGAGCCGTTTCCCGGCTTCCCCACCGACATGCAAGCCCAGTGGATGGCCCTCATGGCCACCGCCGACGGCGCGTCGATGATCACGGAAAGCATTTTTGAAAACCGCTTCATGCACGTGCCCGAGCTGACCCGCATGGGCGCCGACATCAATATCCATGGCGGATCGGCGATCGTGCGCGGCGTGCGGCATTTGTCCGGGGCCCCGGTGATGGCCACCGACCTGCGCGCCTCGGTGTGTCTTGTCCTGGCCGGGCTGGCCGCCGAGGGCGAAACCATCGTCAACCGCGTCTACCACCTGGATCGCGGATACGAATGCCTGGAGGCCAAGCTGGCCGCCTGCGGAGCCTCCATCGAACGCCTGTCGGAACGGGGCGCGGCCGGATAGATCGCCCCCGGCGGCCCTTCGGGCTTGCATCCAACGGGGGTTCCGCAGTCAAATACCCCCATGTCGTGGCTGGGACGCAAAATGGATTCCCTGACCGGTGCGGGATTGGCCGCCATCGGAGGGATGCTTTTTTCCCAGGCGCCCGCCTTTGCCCAGCAGTACGTGCGCCATGTGGCGCCCGATGATCCGGGGCGCGAGGCCTTGAACGCGGCGGGTGCCCTGGAACAGCCCTTTTCGGTGCTGTTCCATTTCAACAGCGCCGTCCTGGGGGCCACCTGGACCGACTATTCCCCCGTTTTGCCCGATTCCTGGGCCGCCTTGCTGTACGCGATCGCCGGGCTGGTCGTGGGCTTGATGATGTACGAGGGGATGAAGCTCCCCTGGGAGCTGGGGCGCCGGTCCGGACACCGGCGCCGGCGCTTGTTCCATTAAAGCGGCCCGTTTCGAGGGCGCGTGGATTGCTTCGTCTTGAGTTACCTTTAAAATAAAGGGGGTTCGGGGCATCGCTCCGAACGGGTCCGGGCGGTAGCCCCATCGGCGATAGGCCGTGTGCATGATGCCGAAGGCCGTGTGCATGATGCCGAAGGCCGTGTGCACGGTGGCCGAAGGCCGTCTTTCTTGTCTCCCTCCCCAGGAGCCCCGTTTCCATGTCCGATTCGGTTCCTTCGTCGTTTGCTCCCTCCCAGGCGCCGCGCACCGGTGGCGCGCTGCTGGCCGATGCCCTGATCACCCTGGGCACCGACACGGTGTATTGCGTGCCGGGCGAAAGTTTCCTGCCGTTCCTGGATGCCGCTCACGATCGCACCGATCGCCTGCGCGTGGTGGTCTGCCGCCAGGAAGGGGGAGCCGCCTACATGGCCGAGGCCCACGCAAAGCTGACCGGGCGCCCGGCGGTGTGCTTTGTCACCCGGGGCCCGGGGGCGTGCAATGCCACCATCGGCGTGCATACCGCGTTTCAGGATGCCACGCCGATGATTCTGGCCGTGGGACAGGTCGGGCGCGGCTTCCAGGGCCGCGAGGCCTTCCAGGAAGTGGACCAGGCCGCCTTTTTCCGTCCGCTGGCCAAGGACGTGGTCGAGGTGGGCGCCGCCGCGCGCCTGCCCGAGGCGGTGGCGCGGGCCTGGGGCAAGGCCACCTCCGGCCGGCCCGGCCCGGTGGTCCTGATTTTGCCCGAGGATGTGCTGGCCGAAACCGCCACCGTGGCCGACCCCCGCCCGTGGCCGCCGGTACGCCTGGCGCCCCACCCCGACGACATGAAAACCCTGGCCGGGGTGCTGCAGGCGGCGCGGCGTCCCCTGGTCGTGGTCGGCGGTGGCACCTGGACGCCGTCGGCGGCCCGGGCCGTCACCCGCTGGGCCGAGGCCTCGGGCCTGCCGGTGGCCGCCGCCTTCCGCCGCCAGGACATCGTGGATAACCAAAGCCCCGTCTATGTGGGGGAACTGGGTTTTTCGGCCAACCCGGCCCTTAATGCCCGCGTGAAGGCCGCCGATGTGATCGTGGCCCTGGGGGCGCGTCTGGGCGAGGTGGATACCCAGGGCTACACCTTGCTTGCCAGCCCCGGCCCCACCCAGACCCTGATCCAGATCGCTGCCGATCCGGCGGAAATCGGGCGGGTGTACGCGCCGGCGCTGGGCGTGGTCGCGACCATGGATGCCCTGGCCCCGGTCCTGCCCGGGGTTGATGGCGCTCCCTGGGCCGGGTGGCTGGCCGAGGCCCGGGCCGACTACGAGGCCAATCTGGTGCCCACGTCCTGCCCGGGGCGGGTCGATCTGGGCCGGGTCATGGCCGTGCTGGCCGAGCGCCTGCCGCCCGATGCCATCGTGTGCAACGGGGCGGGCAATTATTCGGGATGGGTGCACCGCTTCCATCGCTACCGGGTTTTTCCCAGCCAGCTGGCGCCCGGCAACGGATCGATGGGCTATGGGGTTCCGGCCGCCATCGCCGCCAAGATCGCCTGCCCCGACCGGGTGGCGGTGGCCTTCGCCGGCGACGGCTGCTTCCTGATGAACGGCCAGGAACTGGCAACGGCGGTGGCGCTGGGCCTGGACCCGGTGATCCTTGTTTTCAACAATGGCATGTACGGCACCATCCGCATGCACCAGGAACGGCGCTACCCGGGGCGGGTCATCGGGACCACCCTGGGCAATCCGGATTTCGCGGCCCTGGCCCGGGCCCATGGCGCGCTCGGGTTCACCGTCACCCGCACCGCCGATTTCGCCCCCTACCTGGATCAGGCCCTGAGTGCCGGCCGGGCTTGCGTGATCGAGATTCAGGTTGACCCCGAGGCCCTGTCGCCCCGCCTCACCTTGTCGGCCCTGCGCGAGCGGGCCGGCGGCGGCTGACCCTTCGCCGGTGAAGCCCTGGATGCCCTTGGAAACGGGTTCCTCAA
>NZ_BJZO01000066.1 GCF_007992075.1 Pararhodospirillum oryzae | reverse complement strand
TGGCCCTGGTCGCCTGCTTCTAGCCCCGGGCGCGGGGGTGGGTGTCGTGGTGCAGCCGCACCAGCCCTTCGGCATCGACGCGGGTGTAGCGCTGGGTGGTGGACAAGCTGGCGTGGCCCAGCAGTTCCTGAATGGTGCGCAGGTCGCCGCCGTGGGCCAGCAGGTGGGTGGCGAAGCTGTGGCGCAGGGCGTGCGGCGTCGTGGAGTCGGGCAGGCCCAGAAGCGCGCGCAGCCGGCGCATCTGGCGCTGCACCACCCCGGGATTGAGGCGCTTGCCCCGCGCGCCCACGAAAAGCGGGTCGTTGATCCCGCCGATGAACGGACAGGTCGCCAGGTAGTCGTCCAGGGCTTCCCGGACGACGGGCAGCAAGGGCACGACGCGCTCCTTGCGGCCCTTGCCAAGGATGCGCATCACCGGCCCGCGCGGCAGGTCGCCCCGGTCCAGGTCCAGGGCTTCCCCCAGGCGCAGCCCGCAGCCATACAATAAGGTGAATAGGGCCACGTCGCGCCTGGCGATCCACGGTTCGTCTTGCAACTCGGCGGCCGCCCCCAGGGCTCCGGCCGCCTCGGTCTCGGAGAGGGCCTTGGGCACGGCCTTGGGCAGGCGCGGGGTGCGCAGATCGTTGATCGCCGGGTTGTGCAGGATCTCTTCGCGGTCGAGCCAGCGAAACAAGGTGCGCAGGGCCGATACCGCCCGCGCCAGCGACGCCCGCGCGATGTCGTCGTCGGTGCGCTGGGCCAGATAGGCGCGAAAATCGGTGGCGCGCAGGTCGGCCAGGGTGGCCAGGCCCGGTTCCTCGCCCCGGTAGTCCCTCAGGAAGGTCAGGAACGAGGCCACGTCGCGGGCATAGGCCAGCAAGGTGTGGCGACTGGCCCGGCGCTCGCGCCCCATCCACGTCAGCCAGCGGACCAGCACGCCGACCAGGGCCGGATCGCCCGGCAGGGGCACGGCGGCCAGAACCGGACCCATCACCGGATCGTCGGCCAGGGAGTGGACGATCCCGGACCCGGCGGCTTCGGGCCAAACGCGCGTCCCGGGATCGGCGGGCGGTGCGCTCACCGGGCCTCGGTGAGCCAGCGGCGCACCGTGTGTTCAAGAACCCGGGTCAGGAACACCAGCAGGTCCATGGCCATGTCGGGTTCGAAGGTGCCTTCAAGCCGCGAGCCCACGGCCAGCAGCGCCGGCGGCTGCCCGGGGCCCAGGTTCAGGCGCACCAGGGCGTCGGAGGCGATCAGGGGCGCCATGTCGCCGTAGAACAGGGGTTCGGCCTCGGTCTGGGGGCGCAAGATGGCCTGGCCGTCGGTGCCGAACAGTTCGTCGATCAGCCCCACCGGCAACGAGTCCAAAAGCCCCGGCGCGGGATCGTCGTCCTTGAGCAGGCTGGCGCCGGCCAGGGGCTCCAGGCGCACGGCGCACGCATCGACATCAAGCAGCATCGGCAGTTCATCGCCGATCACCCGGGCAAGACCGGCCAGCCCCGGCGCCTCCAGCACGGCCAGCGCCGCTTGCAAGGTGCCCTTCTGGGTCGCCATGTTCGAGCGCGTGGTCATGATCAACTCTTCGGCGCAGTCCTGGAGATCGGCCATCTCCGTTTGCAGGCGCTTGAGCATCACATGCTGGATGTCCACCACCTTGCCGTCGGTCTGTTCGAAGCGTCGGGGTGGCGTGGCCCTGAGCAGCACATCCGGATGTTCCATCAGGAAATCCGGATGACGCAACAGGTAGTCAAGGACGGCGGCTTCGTCCGGTTCTCTCCCCGACGTCGGGGTTGACGCGGTGTCGCTGCCCATGCCCATGGGCCCTCCTCCCGGTTTCAATGACTTGAATGTGTGAAAGGATGTATCGATTACAAGATGGTCTGACCGGACTTGGCCCAATCGTCAAGAAACGCCTTCAGGCCCCGGTCGGTCAGGGGATGCTCGAACAGCTGGTACAAAACCTTGGGCGGCACGGTGGCCACGTCGGCGCCCATGCGGGCCGCTTGCACCACGTGCATGGGATGGCGCACGCTGGCCACCAGCACCTCGGTGCGCAAGGCCGGATAGTTGCCATAGATGGCCAGGATCTCGCCGATCAGGCCCATGCCGTCTTGCGACAGGTCGTCGAGACGCCCGACGAACGGCGAGACGAACCGCGCGCCAGCCTTGGCCGCCAGCAGGGCCTGGCCGGCCGAGAAGCACAAGGTCACGTTGACCATGATCCCCTCGTCGCTGAGCGCGCGGCAGGCGCGCAGGCCGTCGCGGGTCAGCGGCAGTTTGACGGCGATATTGGGCGCGATGCGCGCGAGGCGTCGCCCCTCGGCCAGCATGCCGTCGGTGTCGAGAGCGGTGACCTCGGCGCTGACCGGGCCCGGGACCACGGCGCAGATGTCGGCGATCAGCGACAGGAAATCCTTGCCCTCGCGCGCGGCCAAGGTTGGATTGGTGGTCACGCCGTCCACCATGCCGGTGGCGGCCAGCTCCTTGATGTCGGTCAGGTTCGCCGTGTCGATGAAGAATTTCATAACCCAGGTTTCTCCCCGTCGCATGCACCGGCCCAATCGGGCGGCGCGGAGTGTAGCCCATGGCCGATAGTCCCGCTACTCTTTCCCCGGTCTTGCCGCTAAAAGCTGTTATGATTGATAATTCTTCTTCAAAGGGGTGCCCGGAGCCCGGAGCGGGCGCCCGGGTCGCGGTGTTGCTGCCCCTGCCCTTGGCCGGTCCTTATGACTATCGCGCGCCGGCCGGGGAGAGGCTGGCGCCGGGGCTGGTGGTGCGGGTGCCCCTGGGGCGGCGCGAAGTCATCGGCGTGGTGTGGGAGGCGCCGGCGAACGCGGACGCCCCGGCGGTTGGCGACGCGGCCCTGCGTCCGGTCCTGGCGGTGCTGGAGACTCCCCCCGTGCCCGAGCCCTTGCGCCGGCTGGTCGATTGGGTGGCGGCGTACACGGTCCAGCCACCGGGCGCGGTGCTGCGCCTGGTGCTCAGCGTGCCCGATGCCCTGATGCCCCCCAGAAGCGCGCGTGGCTGGAGCCGGGCGGCGCGGGACGGGGGCGCCCCCCCGGCGCGCCTGAACGAAGGACGCGCGCGGGTTCTGGCGGCCCTCGACGAAGCGGCGGCGCACGGGCAGCCGGCGCTGGTAACGGCGGATCTGGCGGCCCGGGCCGGGGTCACGGCGGCGGTGATCACGGCCATGGGCAAGGCGGGCCTGATCGCTGCCCGGGGGATGGACGGGGATCCGGCTCCGGGCCCGGGGCCCGACCCCGCCCACCCGGGGCCGGTGCTGTCGCCGGCCCAGGCCGGGGTGGCCGCCGAGCTGCGCGCGCGGGTGGGGGCCGGGTTTTCGGTCTGCGTGCTGCACGGGGTGACGGGCTCGGGCAAGACCGAAGTGTATTTCGAGGCCGTGGCCGAAACCCTGCGCCAGGGGCGCCAGGCGGTGATCTTGCTGCCTGAAATCGCGCTCGCCACCCAATGGCCGGAGCGGTTCCAGGCCCGCTTTGGCGCCCGGCCCCTGACGTGGCATTCCCAGGTTCCGGACGGCCAGCGCCGGCGCGGCTGGCGGGGGGTGGCCCAGGGGCGGGTGCCGGTGGTGGTGGGGGCGCGCTCCGCGCTTTTCCTGCCCTTTCCCGCCCTGGGCCTGATCATCGTCGACGAGGAACACGACGCCTCCTACAAGCAAGACGACGGCGTGCCCTACCATGCCCGCGACATGGCGGTGGTGCGCGCTCGCCTGGAAGGGGTGCCGGTGATCCTGGCCTCGGCGACGCCGGCCCTGGAAACCCTGGAGAACGCCCGTCGCGGTCGCTATCACCTGCTGCGCCTGCCCGCGCGCCACGGGGGCGCGGTGTTGCCGGCCGTGACCCTGGTTGATCTGCGCGCCCATCCGCCCCAGCGCTGGCAGGCCGGGGGCGAGGACGCGCCCTTTCAGACCGGATGGATCGCGCCGCCCCTGGTGAGCGCGATTCGCGACACCCTGGCGGCGGGCGAACAGGTTTTGCTCTATCTGAACCGGCGGGGCTACGCGCCCTTGACCTTGTGCCGGCACTGCGGGCACCGCCTCGCTTGTCCCAACTGCTCGGCGTGGCTGGTCGAGCACCGGGCGAGCGGGCGCCTGTGCTGTCATCACTGCGGCCATCAACGCCCGATTCCCACCACCTGCCCCGCCTGCGGCGCCGAGGACAGTCTGGTGGCGTGCGGCCCCGGGGTCGAGCGCCTGGCCGAGGAGGTGGCGCACCGCTTTCCCAAGGCCCGGGCCTTGATGGCAACCAGCGATACCCTGGGCGGCCCCAAGGAGGCGGCCGAAATGATCCGCCGGGTGGGCGCGGGCGAGGTCGACGTGCTGATCGGCACCCAGATCATGGCCAAGGGTCACCACTTCCCCGGCCTGACCCTGGTCGGCGTGATCGATGGCGATCTGGGGCTGGCCGGGGGCGATCCGCGCGCGGCCGAGCGCACCCACCAGCTTTTGCATCAGGTGGCCGGGCGCGCGGGCCGCGCCGGGCGGCCGGGGCGGGTCTTGATCCAGACCGCCGATCCCGGCCATCCGGTGATGGAGGCGCTGGCCAGTGGCGACGACGCCGTGTTCTTGGAAACCGAAGCCGCCGAGCGCGAGGCCCACGGCCTGCCGCCGTTCGGGCGGCTGGTGGCGCTGATCGTCTCGGGCGAGGATCCGGGCGCGACCCAGGCCACCGCCCGGGCGCTGGCGCGCTGCGCGCCCGAGGGCGCCGGGGTGCGGGTGCTGGGCCCGGCGCCGGCGCCTCTTTCCCTTCTTCGGGGGCGTCACCGGGTGCGCTTGTTGTTGAAGGCGCCGCGCGCGGTCCGGGTCCAGCCGCTGGTCGGTTCGTGGCTGGATCAGGTGCCGGTGCCCCGGGGCGTGAAGGTTCAGGTGGACGTGGACCCGGTTTCCTTTTTATAGTCGGCGCCGCAAGGGGTCGGGGGGCCTCTTGTGCAAGGGGACTGGCACAGGACCCACGAGGCGGACGGGGCCCGAAAGGGATCGCCGTGAGCCGCCCGCGTATGTTGCATGCGGGAGGCGTCTGTGCTAATGAACCCGCGCGCCTGGGGGAACACGCCTCGCGAGGGGTGTCAATCCGAAATAAATCAAAGGGTTGCGCCACCCTGGCGCACCGCGTTCGAACGACTGTCGTGAGGCTATCGCACGTGTCATCCGAAATGGCTGGAGTAACAGGAGTGGCCGACCGCTATGCGGTTGCCCTCTATGAACTGGCGGAGGAGCGGGGCGCGCTGGACACCGTGTCCGCTGATCTCGTCACCCTGCAAGCCCTGCTGGACGCCAGCGCCGATCTGCGGCGGGTGATCGCGAGCCCGGTCGTGGGTCGGGACGCCCAGCGCAAGGCGCTTGGCGTCTTGGCCGAAAAGGCGGGATTGTCCGACATCACCCGCAATTTCATCGGTCTGGTGGCCTCGAACCGCCGGGCCTTCGCGCTTGGGGGCATGATCCGGGCTTTCCAGAATCGTCTGGCCGAGCGCCGTGGCGAGGTGACGGCGCACGTCGCCACCGCCACCGCCCTGACGCCGGCGCAGGAAAGCGCCCTGAGCGCGGCTCTCAAGAAAGCCGTGGGGAACAGTGTCAGTGTCGCCGCGACGGTGGATCCGTCCTTGCTGGGCGGCATGATCGTGCGCGTGGGATCGCGCATGGTGGATAGTTCCCTGCGTACCAAGCTGAAACGGTTGCACTTCGCCATGAAAGGGGTTGGGTGATGGAAATCCGCGCCGCGGAGATCTCCGCGATCCTCAAGGAGCAGATCGCCAATTTTGGAACCGAGGCCGAATCCGCCGAGGTGGGTCAGGTTCTGGCGGTCGGCGACGGTATCGCCCGCGCCTGGGGCCTGGATTCGGTCCAGGCCGGTGAGCTGGTCGAGTTCGAAAACGGGGTCAAGGGCATGGCCCTGAACCTGGAAACGGACAACGTCGGCATCGTGATCTTCGGTGATGACCGAGGCATCAAGGAAGGGACGCTGGTCAAGCGGACCAAGTCGATCGTGGACGTGCCGGTGGGCAAGGGCCTGCTGGGCCGCGTGGTCGACGGCCTGGGCGAGCCCATCGACGGCAAGGGCCCGCTGACCGACGTCGTGCGCAAGCGCGCCGAGGTCAAGGCGCCCGGCATCATTCCGCGCCAGTCGGTGCACGAGCCGGTGCAGACCGGCATCAAGGCCATCGACAGCCTGATCCCCATCGGGCGTGGCCAGCGCGAGCTGATCATCGGTGACCGCCAGACCGGCAAGACCGCGATCATCCTCGACACGATCTTGAATCAGAAGGCCCTGAACGACAAGGCCAAGGACGACTCCGAGAAGTTGTTCTGCGTCTACGTCGCCGTGGGTCAGAAGCGCTCGTCGGTGGCCCAGGTCGTCAAGACCCTGGCCGAACACGGCGCCCTGGATTACACCATCGTCGTCGCCGCCACGGCGTCCGAGCCGGCGCCGCTGCAGTTCATCGCGCCCTACACCGGTTGCACGATGGGCGAGTTCTTCCGCGACAACGGCATGCACTGCGTCATCTTCTACGATGACCTTTCCAAGCAGGCCGTGGCCTACCGCCAGATGTCGCTGCTGCTGCGTCGTCCGCCCGGGCGTGAAGCCTTCCCCGGCGACGTGTTCTATTTGCACTCGCGCCTGCTGGAGCGCGCCGCGAAGCTGAACGCCGACAACGGCTCGGGCTCGCTGACCGCCCTGCCGGTGATCGAGACCCAGGCCAACGACGTGGCCGCGTACATTCCGACGAACGTGATTTCGATCACGGACGGCCAGATCTTCCTGGAGACGGACCTGTTCTTCAAGGGCATCCGCCCGGCGGTGAACGTGGGCCTGTCGGTGTCGCGCGTGGGCTCGGCGGCCCAGATCAAGGCCATGAAGAAGGTCGCGGGCACCATCAAGCTGGAACTGGCCCAGTACCGTGAAATGGCGGCCTTCGCCCAGTTCGCTTCCGACCTGGATCCGGCCACCCAGAAGCTGCTGGCCCGGGGCGCCCGCCTGACCGAGCTGCTCAAGCAGCCCCAGTACTCGCCGCTCAAGGTCGAGGAACAGGTTTGCGTGATCTACGCCGGCACCAAGGGCTACGTGGACGCGGTCAAGACCACCGACGTGACCCGCTACGAGGCTTCGTTGCTGTCCGAGCTGCGCTCCTCCGGGGTGGATATCCTTGAGGCCATCCGCACCGAGAAGGCGCTGTCCCAGGAAACCGAGGACAAGCTGGTTCGCTTCCTGACCGACTTCGGCAAGAAGTTCGCCTGAAAGCCCCAGGACGTCCCCGTGACCCGATCAGCGAAAGGCTCGTAGCCGATGGCCAGTCTCAAGGACCTCAGGGCGAGGATTTCCTCGGTCAAGTCCACGCGCAAGATCACGTCGGCCATGAAAATGGTCGCCGCCTCGCGCCTGCGCCGGGCTCAGGAGGCCGCCGAGGCCGCCCGTCCCTACGCGCAGCGCATGGAGCGGATGCTGTCCAACCTCGCGGCTTCGGTCGCCGGCCAGGCGGGGGCTCCCCCCCTTCTGGCCGGGACCGGCGCCGACAAGGTTCACCTCCTGGTCGTGATGACCGCGAACCGCGGTCTGTGCGGCGGTTTCAACTCGTCGATCGTGCGCGCCGCGCGTCACCGGGTCCTGGAGCTGCGCGCCCAGGGCAAGACGGTGAAGCTGCTGTGCGTCGGCCGCAAGGGCCGCGACGTGCTCAAGCGTGAGTTCGCCGACGATATCATTGGAACCTTCGAGGAGCAGGGCTCGAAGGGCATCACGTACACCGAAGCCGACCGCGTGGCCCAGGACATCCTGCGCCGCTTCGAGGCCGGCGAGTTCGATACCTGCACCCTGGTGTACAACCGGTTCCGTTCGGCGATTTCGCAGATCGTGACCTTGCAGCAGGTGGTGCCCTTCCTGCCGTCTCCGGCCGGCAACGACAATCAGGGCGCGCACGGCGGCCACGAGGCCGAGGCGCACGCCTTGTATGAATACGAACCCTCCGAAGAGGCCATTCTGGCCGACCTGTTGCCCAAGTGCGTTGGCATTCAGGTGTACCGGGGTCTGCTGGAAAACTACGCTTCCGAGCAGGGCGCGCGCATGACGGCAATGGACAACGCCACGCGCAACGCCGGCGAGATGATCAAGAAGTTGACCCTGACCTATAACCGCACGCGACAGGCGCAGATCACCAAGGAGCTGATCGAGATCATCTCCGGTGCCGAGGCCCTCTAAACGAGACCGAATTCAGGAGCAGTATCCATGGCTAGGAACAACGCCGGAACGATCACCGAGGTGAAGGGCGCTGTCGTTGACGTGAAGTTCGAGGGCGAGCTGCCCGGTATTCTGTCGTGCCTTGAGACGACCAACAACGGGTCGCGTCTGGTTCTGGAAGTCGCGCAGCACCTGGGCCAGGGCGTGGTGCGCACGATCGCCATGGACGGCACCGACGGCCTGACCCGTGGTCAGAGCGTGGAAGCCACCGGCCAGCCGATTTCGGTGCCGGTTGGTCCGGGCGTGCTGGGCCGCATCATGAACGTGATCGGCGAGCCGATCGACAATCGTGGCCCGGTCGACGCCAAGAAGACCTCGCCGATTCACCGCGCGGCCCCCGAGTTCATCGAGCAGTCCACCGACACCGAAATCCTGGTCACGGGCATCAAGGTCATTGACCTGCTGGCCCCGTACACCAAGGGCGGCAAGGTCGGCCTGTTCGGCGGCGCCGGCGTGGGCAAGACCGTGTTGATCATGGAACTGATCAACAACATCGCCAAGGGCCACGGCGGCTATTCCGTGTTCGCCGGCGTCGGCGAGCGCACCCGTGAAGGCAACGACCTTTACCACGAAATGATCGAGTCGGGCGTTATCGACCTCGAAGGTCCGAACTCGAAGGCCGCGCTTGTCTACGGTCAGATGAACGAGCCCCCGGGCGCCCGTTCGCGCGTCGCCCTCTCGGGCCTGACCCAGGCCGAATACTTCCGCGACGAGGAAGGCCAGGACGTGTTGTTCTTCGTGGACAACATCTTCCGCTTCACCCAGGCCGGTTCGGAAGTGTCGGCGCTGCTGGGCCGCATTCCCTCGGCGGTGGGCTATCAGCCGACGCTGGCCACCGACATGGGCGCCTTGCAAGAGCGCATCACCTCGACCAAGAAGGGCTCGATCACCTCGGTGCAGGCCATTTACGTGCCGGCCGACGACTTGACCGACCCGGCCCCGGCCGCTTCGTTCGCCCACCTGGACGCGACCACGGTGCTCAACCGCGCCATTGCCGAGCTGGGCATCTACCCGGCCGTCGATCCGCTGGACTCCACCTCGCGCGCCCTTGATCCGAACGTGGTTGGCCTGGAGCACTACACGGTTGCCCGTGAAGTCCAGCGTCTGCTGCAAACCTACAAGTCGTTGCAGGACATCATCGCCATTCTGGGCATGGATGAACTGTCGGAAGACGACAAGCTGGTGGTGGCTCGCGCCCGCAAGATCCAGCGCTTCCTGTCGCAGCCGTTCCACGTGGCCGAAGTGTTCACGGGCTCGCCCGGCAAGCTGGTCAGCCTCGAAGACACCGTGAAGGGCTTCAAGGGTCTGATCGAGGGCGATTACGATCACCTGCCCGAGCAGGCCTTCTACATGGTCGGGTCGATGGCGGAAGCCATCGAAAAGGCCAAGAAGATGGCCGAGGCCGCGTGAACCCTTTGTCCTTGACCGCAGCCGGAGGCGTTTTCCATGGCCGCAACCACGGAATTTGAACTGGTCTCGCCCGGGCGGCTGTTGCTGTCCGAGCCGGTGGAGATGGTCGTTGTCCCGGGAACGGACGGTGATTTCGGTGCCCTGCCGCAGCATGCGCCGATGCTTTCCACCGTGCGTCCTGGCGTCATCAACATCTACAAGGGCGGACGGGTGGCGCGCCGGCTGTTCGTGGCCGGCGGGTTCGCCGAAGTGACGCAAGAGCGGTGCACGGTCCTGGCCGACGAGGCCATCGACCTGGCCGAGATCACTCCGGCCGAGGTGCAGCAGCGCCTTCAGGCCGCCGATGACCAGGTCAAGGAAGCCCGCAACCCCGAGGAAAAGGCCGCCGCCGATCGGGCGCGCGGCCTGGCCCAGGCCCTGGCCGAGGCGGCCAGCGCCGCGGCCCACGCCCACGCCTGAGGCCTCGGGTCTCGCGTCGATGAACGCGGCGGAACTGGTGATGGCCGCGCTGGTCGCGGTGTTTTATCTGGTTCCGCGCGCTTTTTTCCGGGCCGCCTGTCGTTTGGGACAGGCGGCCCGTTCCTTTATCCGGCGCCCGCCCGCCGGCGATTGACAAATCCCGGCCGGGTGGGCGACACCAAGCGCGCGGGGGGCCGGGGCTTCGACCCGGGTCGCCCGGCACTTCGTCTTGTTCTCCTGCCTTGCAAGGGATCCGCCCCCCATGGACCTGTCGTCCGTCAACTGGCAATTCATTGCGCCGGTGGCCGTGATCATGGCCGCCTTGTTGGTGATTCGCGTGCTGCCGCGCCTGACCTCGGGCGGCGCCTCGGTCGTCGAGCCCTCCCAGGTCAACGCGTGGCGTCTGGCGGGCGAGGATCTCATGATCCTGGATGTCCGCTCGCCGGCGGAATTCGCCAAGGGCCACGTGCCCGACGCGGTCAACATGCCCGTGGTGTCGTTGCAGTCGCGGCTGCTCGACCTGCGCTTTGGCGAGACCGACGCCTTTAAGAGCGTGCCCGTTTACCTGATGTGCGAAACCGAGGCCCGGGCTTCGGCGGCGGCGCGCCTGATGAAGCAGTCGGGCTTCAAGCGCCTGGCCATCATCGGCGGCGGTTTCCGGCGCTGGAAGCGCGAGGGCCTGCCCACCGCCTCGGGGGCGTGAGCCACGAGGCATGCCGGCCCGGGAACGGCCTTCTTTCGTTTCCGTGAAGGATCTTGAAGGATGAAGAAGAGGCCGGCCTGAAAAAGAAGGGGAGGGGAGGGCGGTGGCCGACGATGATCCCGTCCGCGAGGCACGCCAGGCTCTCGACCGCGACGCCGCCTTGCTGCTTGACGTGCTGCGCGATCCCCAGCGGGCCTTGCGCCGCCCCGATCCGGCGCCGTCGCGCGCCCCTTCTTCCTCCCTTTCCTCCGCCGGGTCCTCGCGCCTTCCGGGGTCGGGGGAGGGGGCGGCGGCTCCGGGCGCTGTTGGCCCGTCTTCCGGCGCCTCGCCGCGCGCGGGCGTTTCCGGGCCGACCTTCCAGCCGCCCCGTCCCCTGCCCGACGGCCGTCCCAGCGCGCGCGAGCGCGCCGACCTGGTGGTCCTGGACATGGAAACCCTGATCCGCGATCACCGGGCGCGCAACGCCTCGGGCATGCGGGTGTCGGATTGGAAGGCGGCGGCCCACCAGGCGGTGCTGGCGGCCCTGATCGAGGCCGAGGAAAGCGGCACCCGGCACCTGATGCACGCCAGCCGCTGGATTCTGATCGCCAGCGCCACCGTGGTCAGCGTCGGGTTCTGGGCGGCGGTTTATCAGATCGACAAGGCCTACGGGCCGGCAGCCTCGGTGCTCTTGGGCTTTTTCGGGCTGGTGCTGGTGGGGCTGGGGCTGGACGCGGCCTTGCGCCGCTGGGTGTGGCGGCACCGGGCCCGGGTGCGGGCGCGGCGCTGGGGCGAGGTGCGCTCGTTCGACGGACGGCTGAAACGCCTGCGCCGCTACCTGGAAAAATCCCTCAAGGAACTGGAAGGAATTTCGGACGAGGTCGAGGCGCTGAAGGCCCGCCTGCGCGATCCACCGCGCCCGCCGTGAGCCGGCCAACACGCACACAACACCCGCCAGCGCGGGAAGGGGTGGTGCGCGGACGGGAATGAGGCTAAAACCCGAAGGCAGGGGACGCGCTTCGTCCCCCTTCTTTCCGGCTGCTGGAGGGCCCCTGTTCCATGGCGTTCGATGCGCGCGACGGCGCGGACAAGCTGGTCATCGCCCTGCCCAAAGGGCGCATTCTCGATGAGGCCATGCCGCTGGTGCGTGCCACCGGCCTTGAGCCCGAACCCGCTTTCGATGACCCGAAAAGCCGTCAGCTTCGCTTTGCCACCAACCATCCGGGGGTGGACATCATTCGCGTGCGCAGTTTCGACGTGGCGACGTTTGTTGCCTTTGGCGCGGCCCATCTGGGCATTGCCGGCAACGACGTGATCATGGAGTTCAATTATCCCGAGCTTCAGGCCCCCCTCGACCTGGGCATTGGCGCCTGCCGGCTGGCGGTTGCCGAGTCGGTGGCCTTGCATGCCCAGGATGATCCCGTGCGCTGGTCGCATATCCGCGTCGCCACCAAGTACCCCGAGATCACCCGGGCCCATTTCGCGGCGCGCGGCGTGCAGGCCGAGTGCATCAAGCTGAACGGCGCCATGGAGCTGGCGCCGGCGCTGGGCTTGTGCCGGCGTATCGTCGATCTGGTCTCGACCGGCTCGACCCTGCGCGCCAACGGTCTTGTCGAGGTTGAAACCATTGCCCATGTCACCTCCCGTCTGGTGGTCAACCGGACGGCCATGAAAGTGCGTTCGCGCGAGATGGCCTTGTGGATCGATCGTTTCCGGGAGGTGTGCCATGCCCGTGCGGCTTGAGGCTTCGGCCAGCGGTTTTGACCAGGCCTTCGCCACCTTGCTCGCCAGCAAGCGGGAATCGGCCCAGGACGTGAACGACACCGTTGCCGCGATCCTGGCCGACGTGCGCGCGCGGGGCGACGCGGCGGTGATCGAGTACACGGCGCGTTTCGACCGCCTGACCCTGACCCCCGAAACCCTGCGCATCGAGACCAGCGTCGTGGACCGGGCGGTGGAAACGGTGGATCCCGAGCTGCGCGACGCCCTGGCCGTGGCCGCCGATCGCATCGCGTCGTTCCACGGGCGCCAGGTGCCGCAGGGCTTTTCCTACACCGACCAGGCCGGGGTGCGCCTGGGCCAGCGCTGGACGCCGGTATCGGCGGCGGGCCTGTATGTGCCGGGCGGCACGGCCGCCTATCCGTCGTCGGTGCTGATGAACGCCGTTCCCGCCAAGGTGGCGGGGGTGGAACGCCTGGTCATGGTGGTGCCGGCTCCGGGCGGCGTGCTCAACCCCCTGGTCCTGGTGGCCGCGCGCATGGCCGGGGTCGATGAAATCTACCAGATCGGCGGTGCCCAGGCGGTGGCGGCGCTGGCCTACGGCACGCCGACCATCCGGCCGGTGGACAAGATCGTGGGCCCGGGCAACGCCTATGTCGCGGCGGCCAAGCGGCAGGTGTTCGGCACGGTGGGGATCGACATGATCGCCGGGCCGTCGGAAATCCTGGTCGTGGCCGACGGGGCCAATGATCCCGACTGGATCGCCATCGACCTGTTGTCGCAAGCCGAGCACGACACCGCCGCCCAGTCGATCCTGATCACCGACGACCGCGCCTTCGCCGACGCGGTGGAAGAAGCGGTGGAAACCCACCTGCGCACCTTGTCGCGGGTCGAGATCGCGGCCGCGTCGTGGCGCGACCACGGGGCGGTGATCGTGGTTGACGACCTGCTGGCCCAGGCCCCGGCCCTGATCGACAAGGTCGCGCCCGAGCACCTGGAACTGGCGGTGACCGATCCCGACACCCTGGCCGAGCGGGTTCATCACGCGGGCGCCATCTTCCTGGGCCGCCACACGCCCGAGGCCATCGGCGACTACGTGGCCGGGCCCAACCACGTGCTGCCGACCTCGCGCACCGCGCGGTTCTCGTCGGGCCTGGGGGTGCTGGACTTCATGAAGCGCACCACCCTGGTGGGCTGCTCGGCGGGGGCGCTGGGCACCCTGGCGCCGGCGGCGGTGCGCCTCGCGCGCGCCGAGGGGCTGGAAGCGCACGGGCTTTCGGTCGCGTCGCGGCTGAACATGCCTCGGGAATAGGGCGAACGGGGGAGGTGTGACCGGTGATGACCTCGACGCCTCCCCCGCGTGTCCTGCCCGATCCCGCCTTGAAGCCGACCGATCGCCTGGTCGGGATCACCCTGGACGAACGCACCTTCGTGCGCCGGCGCCCGGAGGTGGAGCACGAGCGCGCGGTGGCGATCTTCGACCTGCTGGAAGACAACCGCTTTGCCGTGGTCGGGCTGGACGGCCCCTATCGTCTGGCGCTGAGCCTGGAGGACAACCGGCTGGTGTTCGATGTCCGCGACGAGGCCGACCTTCCCCTGACCCGTTTCGTCCTGGGCATGGCCTCGTTTCGCAGCGTGGTCAAGGACTACTTCACGGTGTGCGAGAGCTATTACACGGCGATTCGCACCTTGTCCCCCTCGCAGATCGAGGCGATCGACATGGGGCGACGCGGCTTGCACAACGAAGGCGCCACCTTGCTGCGCGAGCGCCTGGCCGGGCACGCGGTGTTGGATCACGACACCTCGCGCCGCCTTTTCACCTTGCTGTGCGTTTTGCACGTGCGGGCCTGACCGTGGCGCCCACGATCGAGCCCGCCCTGGTCTTGCCCTCGGCGGTGTTGTTTTGCTGCACCATGAACCGGGTGCGCTCGCCGATGGCCGAGGGGCTGATGAAGCGCCTGCATGGCAAGCGGGTGTTCGTCGAGTCGGTGGGGGTGCGTCCGGCCGAGGAGATCGACGGCTTCGTGATCGCGGTCATGGACGAAATCGGGATTGATCTGCGCGGCCACCGGCCCCGCGCGTTCGAGGACCTGCAAGACGAGAGCTTCGACGAAGTGGTGTCGCTGTCGCCGGAAGCCCAGCACAAGGCGGTGGAAATGACCCGCTGGATGGCCTGCGAGGTCACGTTCTGGCATACCTTCGACCCCAGCCTGGTGGAAGGCTCGCGCGAGACGCGCCTGGAGGCCTATCGGGCCGTGCGCGACGAATTGCAGGCCCGCCTTCTGGCCCGTTTCCCCATCGCCCTGGGGCCGGCCGGGTAGGAAAACACGAGGCCGGAAGGGGCCGGGCCCTTGGGGGAGAGGGGACGGCCGGTTCGTCGTCCGAAAGGCCCTTTCGCAAGGGGGGGATGCGTGAAAATCCCTTGACGACTCTTCCCCTGCCCACCCATAACAGGTCTCCTTTGCAAAACGGGAACCAGTTGGGGTCATGGCCAAGGAAGACGTACTTGAATTTGCTGGCGTGGTGGTGGAATTGCTGCCCAATGCCATGTTCCGGGTGAAGCTGGACAATGATCATCATGTCCTCGCGCACACTTCGGGCAAGATGCGCAAGAACCGGATCCGGGTTCTGGTCGGCGATCGCGTCACCGTGGAAATGACGCCCTACGATCTGACCAAGGGACGCATCACGTTCCGCTTCAAGTGATGACGTTCATACTCAAGGGGACCTTCCATTTCTGATCCCTGTGCCCCGGAGAGGACTTCCCAAACGGGAGCGCCTCCCCCGGCGTCCCTGGTGTTGGGCTCGGCCTCGCCCCGGCGTCTCGCGCTTCTTGCCGATGTCGGCGTGATCCCCGACCGGGTCGATCCCCCCGATCTTGACGAAACTCCCTTGCCGGATGAACCGCCCCGGGCGCATGCCTTGCGCCTGGCCCGCGAGAAAGCCCTGGTCGTGGCCGCGCGCCACCCCGGTGCCTTCGTGCTGGCCGGGGACACGGTGGTGGCGCGTGGCCATCGCGTGCTGCCCAAGGCCCTGGACGAGGCCACGGCGCGCCGCTGCCTCACCCTCCTGTCGGGGGCGCGGCATCGGGTGTATGGCGGGCTCGCGCTGGTGTGTCCGGACGGGCGTCTGGTCAGCCGGGTGGTGATGACGCAAGTGGCCTTCAAGCGCTTGTCGGAAGCCGAGATCCGCGCCTATCTGGCGTCGGGGGAGTGGCACGGCAAGGCGGGCGGCTACGCCATCCAGGGCCGCGCGGCGGCCTTTGTTCCTTTCCTGTCGGGCTCCTATTCCAACGTGGTCGGGCTGCCGGTGTTTGAAACCGTGGCCCTGTTGGAGGGCAACGGCTATCGCCGCTGAGGATTCGTTCACCGTCCTGGTCAGCGAAGCGCCCGGGGAAACCCGCTGGGCGCTGCTGGACGCGCGCGAAACCGTGCTGGAGGTGGTCCACCAGCGCGCCCATCGCCCCGAGGCCGGCGCGTGTCTGGCCGGGCGCGTCGGCAAGCGTTTGCCCGGGCACCGGGCCGCGTTCGTTGACGTGGGGGTGGGGCCGGCCGGCTTGCTCGACGCGGCCGACACGCCCGAGGGCCTGCCCCCCGAGGGCCGCCTGGTCCTGGTGCAGATCACCCGCCCCGCCGTGGGCGACAAGGGGCCGAAACTGTCCGCCAAAATCGCCCTGCCGGGGCCGTTCCTGGTGTACACCCCCCACGCGCCCGGAATCGGGCTGGGGGCGCGGGTGGGCAAGACCGCCACGCGCGAGGCCCTGCGCGCCCGCCTGGCCGCCCTGATCGAGCCTCACGAAGGCGTGATCGCCCGCACCAGTGCCGGAGCCGCCGAGGTCACCGAGTCTCACCTTGCGTGCGATCTGGCGCAGGCGCGCGCGGCCTGGAACGCCCTGGAGGAGGCCTTCGCGGCGGCCTCGCGCCCGGGACTGCTGCGGCCGGCCCCGCCGCCCCTGGATGCCTGGCTGACCGGGCCCGGGGGGCGCGCGGC
Organism: Pararhodospirillum oryzae; assembly: GCF_007992075.1. Lineage (GTDB taxonomy): Bacteria > Pseudomonadota > Alphaproteobacteria > Rhodospirillales > Rhodospirillaceae > Pararhodospirillum > Pararhodospirillum oryzae. The sequence continues at coordinate 5,576 of NZ_BJZO01000066.1, read as the reverse complement.
GCGGGTGGTGGTGGAAGGCGGCACTCGCCTGGCCGAGGTACGCGCCCATCTGGCGGCCCATCATCCGGACTGGTGTGGTGTTCTGGAGCGGCATTCCGATCCTCTTCAGGCCCTGTTCGAGGCGTTCGGAGTGGAAGCCGCCCTGGAAGAAGCGCTGACTCCCGGGGTGGCCGTGCCCGGGGGCGGTCGCGTGATCGTGGCCGAGACGGCGGCGGTGAGCGCGATCGACGTGGACGCGGGCGGGCGGGACCGAAACGCGGTGGCGCGGGCCGCCGTGGCGGTGATCGCCCATCAGATCCGGCTGCGCGGGTTGGCGGGGCAGATCGTGATCGATTTTCCCCGGGGCGGTGGCGGCCCCGATCCGGCCCTGATCGCGGCCTTGGGGGGGGCTCTGGCCCTGGATCCGGCCGGGCCTCGCGTTCTGGGGGCGACCCGGGGCGGTCTGGTGGAAGTCAACCGTCCGCGCCGACGCGCCCCTTTGTCCGAAGTGCTGCTCGATCCCCAGGCCCCGGCGAGCCTGACCCCCGAGGCGGGGGTGCTGGGCGCCTTGCGCCATATCGCCCAGGGCCGCCCGGGCCAGCGGGCCCACCTGGAGGTCGGTCCCCGGGGCGCGGGCCTGTTGAACGGCCCCCTGGCCGCTGCCCTGGCCGAGGCCCAGGCCCGCCTCGGCGCTCCCGTCACCGTCAGCCTGCGTGCGGGCGCCGACGAGTCGGTTTCCCTGACCTTCGCCTGATTCCCGGTCGTTGACGACGTGCGGTGACGCGCGTCCTTTCTCAGGGCGTGTCCTGGCGTCCGGGAAGGGGTGCGTGGTGGCCCCGTCAAAAGGCGATAATGAGGGTGAAAATGCCTGAAAGGATCTGTACACTAGGGTTTGTCAGGGAAAAATGAACGCTGCTTTCCGAAAAAAAACTAAAACAACGGGATAGAGGGCCTGCCCCCTTCCATTCGAAGCGAATGGACTCCAAGAGATGTGGCGCTTGGCACGGCGGGGGGGTGTTGCTCCAGGGAGTCGTGGCACCAAAGGCATGGGGGGGCTTCCCTGGTGTCCGGGGCCCGTATCCAGGCGAAGGCCTTCTTTTCCATGTTGCGTGGACTCCACCGACGGGGGCGTGTGGAGTGATGTGATCGCAACTCCGGAACGCTGTTCTGGGAGGACAAGGCATGAACTTGCGCGATATCCTGCCCCTGGATCATTTTCATGACCTGTGCCAGGAGTTTAGCGACCTGACCGGGGCGGTGACCGCCATTTTGGATGTGGACGGCAATATTCTGGTCGCCACCGGGTGGCAGGACGTTTGTACCCGTTTTCACCGGGTCCATCCCGCCAGCGCGGCCCGTTGCCGGGAAAGCGATACCACCCTGGCCGCCCGCCTGGGCGAGGGCAAGGGCTACCACGTGTACAAATGCAAGAACGGGCTGGTCGACGTGGCGGTGCCCATCGTCGTGATGGGGGAGCATGTGGGCAATGTCTTCACCGGGCAGTTCCTGTGCGAGGAACCCGACATGGCCGCGTTCGAACAGCAAGCCGACCTGTTTGGTTTTCCTCGGGATGCCTATCTGGAAGCCCTGAAACGTGTTCCAATTTTCTCGGACGAGAAGGTCAAGCTGATCACGGGATTTTTCACCAATTTAACCCGTCTGATCGCGGAATTGGGCGTCACGAGAATGGAGCTTGAAAAAGCAAATCGTGAAATACACGAAAAAAACAAGGATCTTGAAAGTTTCGCGTATGCCGCATCCCATGATCTTCAGGCGCCCTTGCGCAATATCGTTGGGTTCGCGAGTCTTCTGAAGCGGCAAAAATCCGTCGAGTTGGGCGAGGAAGGGGGGGAATACGTTGATTTCATCCTCGGCAATGCCCAGGCGATGAATAAAATGATCGCGGGGATCTTGGAGTATTCCCGTGTGAACAGCAGGCCCCGGGACCTGGGCATGGTGCCCGTCCGCGCCGCGGTGGCCATGGCGCTCGACAACCTCGCCTCCGAGATCACGGCGGCCGAGGCCCGGGTGGAGGTTGGCGATCTCCCCGCCGTGATCGGCGAAAGCGCCTTGCTGGTCAGCCTGTTTCAAAATCTCATCGGCAACGCGCTCAAGTATCGCGATCCCTCGCGGCCGCTGCGGGTTTCGGTCCGGGCCGAGCAGCAAAAATGGAAACAGGTGCAGTTTTCCGTCGAGGACAACGGCAAGGGCATCGATCCCGCGTTGCAAGAAAAGGTGTTCGATATTTTTCAACGCGGCGCTTCCGAAGCCAGCGCGAACGGTTCGGGCATCGGCTTGGCCTTGTGCCGGCGCATTGTCCGGCGTTTGGGCGGCGAGATCTGGCTGACCTCCGCCCCTGGCGTGGGCTCCACGTTCCGCCTGACCTTGCGGGCCGCGCGCCAGGACGAGGAAGTCCTCGGCTGATCGCGTCCGGCAGTCCGGACTTTTTTCCCCCCCCACCGCTGACAGTTTTCTTCGGGGGGTGTATATTGCGTGTTTTCAACAGACAAGCGTCCCGGGGGACCCGGGTGTGGGATGTCGGCGGGGGAGAGGATGGTCATGGAGGATGCGGACGAAACCCCGGCGGTGCGCCTGCCCAAGGCGGCCTGCCCGCTGTGCGGGCGGCCGGTTGATCCCCGCTATCGGCCCTTCTGCTCGCGCACCTGCGCCGACCGCGATCTTGGCCATTGGCTGAGCGGACGCTACCGCATTCCCACCGACGAGACGCCGGCCTCGGAGTCCGACGAGTTCTGAAGGGGCTTTTCCCTTCGCATCAAGGAGTCCCCTGTCATGACCGGGGTCATCCGTTCGTTGACCGCCCGGGACGTTCCCGCGCTGGTCGCCCTGGAACAGGCCTGTTTTACCGGCGATCGCCTGTCGCGCCGTAGTCTTCAACGCCTTCTCAAGCGTCCCAACGCCTTGTTCGTGGGAATCGCCAGCGAGGAAGACGGCCCCTTGCTGGGCTACGCGCTGGTTTTGCTGCGCACCGGCACCTCGCTCGCGCGGCTTTACTCCCTGGCCGTGGCGCCGTCGGCGCGCGGGCTGGGGCTGGGCGCGGCGGTGTTGCGCGCCGCCGAGGAGGCCGCGTTGGAAAACGGCGCCTCGGCCATGCGCCTGGAGGTCCGCCCCGACAACCAGGGTGCCATCGCCTTGTACCGCAAGCAGGGCTACCGCGAGTTCGCCGTCTACCAGGGCTACTACGAGGACCTCTCCGACGCCTTGCGCATGACCAAGCCGCTGCTGCTGTCGGGCCAGGGCGGGCGCGGGTCGGTGGTGCCGCTTTATCACCAGACCTTGCCGTTCACCTGCGGGGCCGCGTGCCTGATGATGGCCATGCACGCCCTTGATCCGACCCAGCCCATGGACCAGATGCAGGAGATCCGGTTGTGGCGCGAGGCCACCACCATTTTCATGACCAGCGGTCACGGCGGCTGCGGGCCGCATGGCTTGGCCCTGGCCGCTCACCGGCGCGGGTTCCAGGCGGAAATCTTTGTCAGCGCGGAGGGGCCGTTGTTCGTTGAAAGCGTGCGCGATCCCCGCAAGCGCGAGGTCTTGCGCCTGGTTCACGAGGAGTTCGAAACCGATTGCCGCAAGGCGGGCGTGCGCATGACCCCGCGCGCCCTGTCGGCGGCCGAGGTCACCGCCCTGGTGGCCGAGGGCGCCATGCCCATTGTCCTGGTCAGTCAATACCGGCTTTGGCGGGAAAAGGCGCCGCACTGGGTTGTGATTTCCGCCGTTGACGAGCATTGCATTTATGTCAACGATCCCGATGTCGATCTGACCGACGAAACAGCCTCCTCCCTGGAGTGCCTGCGTCTGCCCATCTCCCGGCGTGACTTTGAAACCATGGCCCGCTTCGGCCGCTCCCGGCTGCGCGCGAGCGTGGTGTTACGCCGGCCACCCCCCCCCGAACCATAACAAAAAGCCGCCCTTGCGATGCTTTTGATTCTATCGGAACGCAAGCCCGAAACCTTCCCTGCCGAGGTTGCCGGGCTTGTCGTGGCGCCCCGCGACTATATTGGCGTGTCGGGCCACTGTTCGAGCCGTCCTACCCGCTTGCTGAACCTGACGGGGGATTGTTCCTATCTCAGCTTGGGCTACTACGCCTCGCTGCTGGCGGAGGCGCGGGGTCAGCCCGTGGTTCCTTCCGTCGAGACCATCGTCAACCTGAACCGCAAGGCCATCCGGACCTTGCAACTGGGCGAACTGGACGGAGCCTTGCGCGCGCGCATGAGCGCGCTCGGGGACGCGGCCGGGACCACGGCGTTTTCCCTGTTCATCGCCTTCGGCGCGACGCCCGACGAGCGTTTCGCCCGGTTTGCCAAGCTGGTGTGGAAGACCTTTCCCTTTCCCCTGATGGATGTGTCGCTGACCCCGTGTCCGCGCCAGGGCTGGCGGGTGAAGGACATCGTGCCCGTGTCGGCGCGGGGCCTGGACGAGGCGCGCGACGCCTTTTTCCAGGAGCGTCTGGTCCGGTTCGTCAAGGGCGAGTGGCGCCCCAGGCCGCCGCGCAAATCGCCGCGCTGGTCGCTCGCCGTGCTGTGCGATCCGTCCGACCCCACCCCGGCCTCGGATGCCGACGCCTTGCACAAGCTGGCCCGCGCCGGCCAGCGCCAGGGGGTGGCGGTGACGGTGATCACACGCCACGACCTGGGCCGGCTCGCGGAATACGACGCCTTGTTCATCCGCGAGACCACCAACGTCAACCACCACACCTTCACCTTCGCCTGCAAGGCCGAGGCCGAGGGCATGCCGGTGATCGACGATCCGCGCTCGATCCTGCGCTGTTCCAACAAGGTCTATCTGGCCGAATGTCTGAAGGCCCAAGGGGTGCCGACCCCGCGTACCCTGGTGGTCGACCGCCGCCGCCTGCCCCGGGTCGATCGCGACTTGGACTATCCGATCGTGCTGAAGATTCCCGATGGCAGCTTTTCGCGCGGCGTGATCAAGGTGGACGACCGCGCCGCCCTGCTGAGCCAGGGGCGCCACCTCCTGGAGGCGTCCGACCTGATCCTGGCCCAGGAATTCATGCCCACCGCCTTTGACTGGCGCGTGGGCGTGCTGGCCGGGCAGCCGCTCTACGTGAGCCAGTACCGCATGAGCCGGCGCCACTGGCAGATCATCAAGCACAACGCCGATGGCTCGGCCGAGTATGGCGGCTTTCAGACCCTCGACGTCAGCGAAACGCCCCCCGAGGTGATCGCGCTTGCCCTGCGTGCCGCCAACCTGATGGGCAATGGCCTTTATGGGGTGGATATCAAGCAGACCGAGCGCGGCTGTTTCGTGATCGAGGTCAACGATAACCCCAGCATCGATGCCGGCGTCGAGGATCAGGTGTTGAAAGGGGGGCTCTATGATCGCCTGATCGGCGAGTTCGTGCGCCGGCTGGAGGAAGCCCACGAAAAAAATACAAGAGAGGGGCTTGCCAGTGCCCCGTCGATGGGCTAGAAAGCCGCCCTCCCCGACGGGACGACGACGGGGCCCAGGTAGCTCAGCTGGTAGAGCACGTGACTGAAAATCACGGTGTCGGCGGTTCGACTCCGTCCCTGGGCACCACGTCCCCCGATCGGAAGCCAAGCGGTCACCAAGCCGTTCTG
>NZ_BJZO01000065.1 GCF_007992075.1 Pararhodospirillum oryzae | reverse complement strand
CTTCACCGGGCGCCCGGTTCGGCCCGGCCGGGGCGGGCGTCTTTGTTTTTGTATGCTGATAGGTTAGTTGAAAGTCTGGATCGGACGATGGCCATGATGGACAGCCAGAACATTCGCATCCGCCTGAAGGCGTTCGACCACCGGGTGCTAGACCAGTCCACCCGGGAGATCGTATCGACCGCCAAGCGGACGGGCGCCCAGGTGCGCGGGCCGATCCCGCTGCCGACGCGGATCGAGAAGTTCACCGTGAACCGCTCGCCGCACATCGACAAGAAGTCTCGCGAGCAGTTCGAAATCCGCACCCACAAGCGGTTGCTGGACATCGTCGATCCGACGCCCCAAACGGTCGATGCGCTGATGAAGCTCGATCTGGCGGCCGGCGTGGACGTCGAAATCAAGCTGTGACGCCTTTGATTGAGTGAGGATGTCGGACCATGCGTTCCGGTCTTATTGCCCAGAAGGTGGGGATGACCCGCCTGTTCAACGAAGAAGGTAACCACGTGCCGGTGACGGTTCTCAAGGTTGACGCCTGCCAGGTGGTGGCGGTGCGCACGGCCGAGACCGACGGGTACACGGCGGTGCAGCTTGGGGCCGGAGTGGCCAAGGTCAAGCGCACCTCGCAGGCCATGCGTGGCCATTTTGCGAAGGCCAAGGTCGAACCCAAGCGCAAGGTGGTGGAATTCCGCGTGAGCGAGGAATGCCTTCTTGCCCCGGGTGCCGAACTGTCGGCCACCCATTTCATTGCCGGCCAGAAGGTGGACGTTTCGGGCGTCACCATCGGGCGCGGTTTCGCGGGCGCGATGAAGCGCCATAACTTCCGGGGTCTGGAAGCCAGTCACGGCGTGTCGATCAGCCACCGATCGCATGGCTCCACCGGCCAGTGCCAGGACCCGGGTCGAGTGTTCAAAGGCAAGAAGATGGCCGGGCACATGGGCGACGTGCGCGTCACCCAGCAGAGCCTGACCGTGGTTGCCACCGACGCCGATCGTGGCCTGATCCTGATTCGAGGCTCGGTCCCCGGGGCCGAGGGAGCGTGGGTTGAAGTGCGCGACGCCGTCAAGGCGAAGCGACCCGAAGGGGTTCCTCTGCCGGCGGGCCTGAAGGCCGCCGCCGAGGATGCGCCCGCGGCCGTTGACGGCGAGTAAGGAGCAAGGCGCGATGAAGTGCGAGGTGAAAACCCTGGACGGCGGCGACGCCGGGTCGGTTGAACTGTCGGAGGCCGTGTTCGGCCTGCCGGTGCGGACCGATCTGTTGCACCGCATGGTCCGCTGGCAGCTGGCCCGCCGCCAGGCTGGCACCCACAAGACCAAGGGCATCAGCGAGATTTCCGGCACCACGGCCAAGCCCTTCAAGCAAAAGGGCACGGGTAACGCCCGTCAGGGTTCCAAGCGCAGCCCGCAGTTCCGGGGCGGCGCGACCATCTTCGGGCCGGTGGTGCGTTCGCACGCCCACGACCTGCCCAAGAAGGTGCGCAAGCTGGGCCTGAAGACGGCGTTGTCGGCCAAGCTGGCGGCCGGTCAGGTGGTGATCCTGGATCAGGCCCGCAGCGAGTCGGGCAAGACCAAGGATCTGGTTGCGAAGTTCAAGGCGCTGGGCCTGTCCCGGGCGCTGTTCATCGACGGCCCGGAAGTGGACGAAAAGTTCGCGCTGGCCGCTCGCAATATTGTTGGCATCGACGTTCTCCCCCAGCAGGGGGCCAACGTCTACGACATCCTGCGCCGCGACACGCTGGTGCTGACGCTGGATGCCGTGAAGCACCTTGAGGAGCGTCTGCAATGAGCGCGGCCGAAAGCCCCGTGCCGACCGAACGGCACTACGACATCGTGCGGTCCCCGGTGATCACCGAAAAGGCGACCCTGATCGGTGAACACGGTCAGGTCATCTTCCGGGTTCCGCTCGACGCCTCCAAGCCCGAGATCAAGGCCGCCATCGAGGCCTTGTTCAAGGTCAAGGTGACGGCGGTCAATACCTTGCGCGCGAAGGGCAAGGTCAAGCGGTTCCGGGGCGTGCTCGGGCGGCGGTCGGATTCCAAGAAGGCGATCGTCACCCTGGCCGAGGGCCACTCCATCGACGTGACGACGGGGATCTGAACCCATGGCGCTCAAGACGTTTAACCCGGTCACGCCGGGCACGCGCGGCCTGGTCCTGGTGGACCGGTCCGATCTGTACAAGGGCAAGCCGGTCAAGGCCCTGACCGAGGGTCTGACCAAGTCGGGCGGCCGTAACAACCACGGCCGGGTCACGGTGTGGCAGCGCGGTGGTGGCAACAAGCGCCGCTACCGTCTGATCGACTTCAAGCGCACCAAGGTCGACATGGCGGCCACGGTCGAGCGCCTGGAATACGATCCGAACCGCACGGCGTTCATTGCCCTGATCACCTACGAAGACGGCGAGCAGGCCTACATCCTGGCGCCGCAGCGTCTCCAGGTGGGCGATTCGGTGATTTCGGCCGACCGGGCCGACATCAAGCCGGGCAACGCCATGCCGCTCAAGAACATGCCCGTTGGCACGATCATCCATAACATTGAGATGAAGCCGGGCAAGGGTGGCCAGATGGCCCGTTCGGCGGGGTGCTATGCCCAGCTGGTCGGCAAGGACGCGGGCTATGCCCAGCTTCGCCTGTCGTCGGGCGAACTGCGCCTGGTGCGCGGCGAATGCCTGGCGACCGTGGGCGCGGTGTCGAACCCGGACAACCAGAACGAAAACCTGGGCAAGGCCGGTCGTAACCGCTGGAAGGGGCGCCGTCCCCACGTTCGTGGCGTGGTCATGAACCCGGTCGATCACCCGCATGGTGGTGGCGAAGGGCGGACCTCGGGCGGCCGTCATCCGGTGACCCCGTGGGGCAAGCCGACCAAGGGCAAGCGCACGCGGTCCAACAAGAAGACGGATTCGCTGATCATGCGTTCCCGCCACCTCGCCAAGAAGAAGCGTTAAGGAGAAGCTGCCGTGGCTCGTTCCGTATGGAAAGGTCCGTTTGTAGACGGATACCTCCTCGTCAAGGCCGAAAAGGCGCGCTCCTCCGGCCGCAACGAGGTCATCAAGATCTGGTCGCGCCGGTCGACCATCATGCCGCAGTTCGTGGGCCTGACGTTCGGGGTCTACAACGGACACAAGTTCATTCCCGTTCTGGTCACCGAGCAGATGATCGGTCACAAGTTCGGTGAGTTCGCGCCCACGCGCACCTACCACGGCCACGCCGTCGATAAGAAGGCGAAGAGGAAGTAAGCCATGGGCAAGCAGGCAAATGAACGGCGGGTGGCGGAGAACGAGGCGCGGGCCGTCGCCAAGATGATCCGCACCAGCCCCTACAAGCTGAACCTGGTCGCCGAGACCATTCGGGGCATGACGGCGGACAAGGCTCTGGCGGAACTCGCGTTCTCGCGTCGGCGGGTTGCCGGCACGGTGCGCAAGACCCTGGAGTCGGCGATCGCCAACGCCGAGAACAATCACCAGCTGGACGTTGACCGGCTGGTGGTGGCCGAGGCTTACGTGGGCAAGTCCCTTGTGATGAAGCGCTGGCACGCGCGCGCCCGCGGCCGCGTGGGCAAGATTGTGAAGCCCTTCAGCAACCTGACCATCGTGGTGCGCGAGCGCGAGGAGACGGCGTAATGGGACAGAAGGTCAATCCGGTTGGCTTGCGTCTGGGCATCAACCGGACGTGGGATTCCCGGTGGTTCGCGGGGCGTGAATACGCGAAGCTGCTGCACGAAGACCTGCGCATCAAGAAGTTCTTGAAGGGCAGACTGTCGCAGGCCGGTGTGTCGCGCATCGTCATCGAGCGTCCGGCCAAGAAGGCCCGCATCACCATTCATACCGCCCGCCCGGGCGTGGTGATCGGCAAGAAGGGTCAGGACATCGAGAACCTGCGGCGCCGGCTGCAGTCGATGACCGGCAACGAGGTGCACCTGAACATCGTCGAGATCCGCAAGCCGGAACTGGACGCGCAGCTGGTGGCCGAGAACATCGCCCAGCAGCTGGAGCGCCGCGTGGCCTTCCGCCGCGCCATGAAGCGCGCCGTGCAGTCGGCGATGCGTCTGGGCGCGCAGGGCATCCGGATCAACTGCGGCGGCCGTCTGGGCGGCGCCGAAATCGCGCGCACCGAGTGGTACCGCGAGGGCCGGGTGCCGTTGCATACCTTGCGCGCCGACGTCGATTACGGCACGGCCGCGGCCCACACCACCTACGGGGTGTGCGGCGTCAAGGTCTGGGTGTTCAAGGGCGAAATCATGGAGCATGACCCGATGGCCCTGGACAAGCGCGCCCAGGAACAGGGCCGCTGAGCGAAGGGAAGGGACGACCATGCTTTCACCCAAGCGCACGAAATTCCGCAAGCAGCACAAGGGCCGTATCCACGGCCTTTCGAAGGGCGGCACCGATCTGAACTTTGGCGCCTTCGGCCTCAAGGCCCTGGAGCCGGAGCGGATCACCGCCCGTCAGCTGGAGGCGGCGCGCCGCACCATCACCCGCTACATGAAGCGTCAGGGCCGGTTGTGGATTCGCGTGTTCCCCGACGTTCCGGTGTCTCGCAAGCCTGCCGAAGTCCGTATGGGCTCGGGCAAGGGCTCGCCGGAATACTGGGTGGTTCGGATTAAACCGGGCCGCATCATGTTTGAGCTTGACGGCGTGACCGAAGATGTGGCTCGTGGCGCCTTCGAGCTGGCGGCTGCGAAGCTGCCGATCAAGACCAAGTTCGTTGCCCGTATCGGGGAGGCCTGAGCATGACCGACGCAGGAACCCTGCGGTCCAAGACCGAGACCGAGTTGAAGGACTCGGTGCTGGCCCTCAAGAAGGAGCAGTTCAACCTGCGCTTCACGAAGGCGACCGGGCAGCTGGAGAATACCGCCCGCGTGCGTGAGATCCGCCGCGAAATCGCGCGGATCAAGACCGTCTTGGCCGAACGGGCCAAGCAGGCTAGCTAACGCGCGGGAAGGGACAAGAGAATGCCTAAGCGCATCATGCAAGGGGTCGTGGTCAGCGACAAGATGGACAAGACCGTTGTGGTCAAGGTCGAACGTCGCTTCAAGCACCCGATCTACAAGAAGTTCATCAAGCGCTCGAAGAAGTTCGCGGCGCATGACGAAAACAACCAGTGCCGGATTGGCGATCTGGTGCGCATTCGTGAATGCGCCCCGATCTCCCGTCGCAAGGCCTGGGAAGTAATTTTCGACAACGCGGAATAGGACCGGCCGAACCCGTGCATCGGGGTTTGCCGGTAACCACCCGTGAGTAAAAGGACCTAATCAATGATCCAGATGCAGACGCGGCTTGACGTCGCCGACAATTCGGGCGCCCGCCAGGTCCAGTGTATTAAGGTACTGGGCGGCTCGAAGCGGATGATCGCCGACGTGGGCGACGTGATCGTCGTCTCGGTCAAGGACGCCATTCCACGCGGACGCGTGAAGAAGGGCGACGTGCACCGGGCCGTGATCGTGCGAACCGCCAAGGAGATCCGCCGCCCCGATGGGACGGCGATCCGTTTTGATCGGAATGCGGCGGTGCTGCTGAACAAGCAGAACGAACCGATCGGCACCCGTATCTTCGGACCGGTGGTGCGCGAACTGCGCGCCAAGAAGTTCATGAAGATCATTTCGCTGGCGCCGGAGGTGCTGTGATGTCCGCTGCCAAGATCAAAAAGGGCGACCGGGTCGTCGTGCTGACCGGACGGGACAAGGGGCGCAAGGGCGAGGTGCTGCGCGCTCTCCCCAAGGAGAACCGTGTCGTCGTCCAGGGCGTGAACGTCGTCAAGCGCCACACGCGTCCGTCTGCCGGGGGCGAGGGCGGCATCGTCGAGCAAGAAGCGCCGATCCACGTCTCGAACGTTGCCCACGAGGACCCCAAGGACGGCAAGCCGACCCGGGTTGGGTTCAAGAATCTGGAAGACGGTCGCAAGGTGCGCTTCGCCAAGCGGTCCGGCGAAGTCATCGACAGGTGAGGCAACGACGATGGCACGACTGAAGGATCACTATCAGACCGTCGTCAAGGCGTCCCTGATGGAGAAGTTCGGGTACCAAAATGTGATGCAGGTGCCCCGCCTGGACAAGATCGTCATCAACATGGGTGTTGGCGAGGCGTCTCAGGATCGCAAGTTGATTGAAGGTCCGGTCACGGACCTTACGGCCATTTCTGGCCAGAAGCCGGTGATTACGCGCGCACGCAAGTCGATCGCGGGCTTCAAGATCCGCGAGAACATGATTGTGGGCTGCAAGGTCACCCTGCGCCGCGAGCGGATGTATGAGTTCCTTGATCGTCTTGTGACGATTGCTCTGCCGCGTGTTCGCGACTTCCGTGGAGTCTCCGCCAAGAGCTTCGACGGACGCGGCAATTACAACATGGGCATCCGGGAACAGATCGTGTTCCCCGAAATTGACTACGATCGCGTGGACAAGGTTCGGGGCATGGACATCACGATTTGCACGACCGCCGGAACCGACGAGGAAGCGAAGGCGCTTCTCGAAGGTTTCGATATGCCCTTCATGAAGTAAGCGCGGGGAGACACCGGATATGGCAAAGACTTCCGCCGTTGAACGGAACAAGAAGCGCGAACGCATGGCCGCACGCGATGCGGCCAAGCGCGCGGCGCTGAAGAAGGTGATCAAGGATCGCACCTTGGAGCCCGAGGACCGTTTCCAGGCCGTGTTGAAGCTGGCTCAGTTGCCGCGCAACGGGGCCAAGAGTCGCGTGCACAATCGTTGCGAGATCACCGGGCGACCCCACGGCGTGTATCGCAAGTTCAAACTTGGCCGTGTGATGCTGCGCGACCTGGCCTCGCAGGGCCAGATCCCCGGCATGGTCAAGTCGAGCTGGTAAGGGGGAGGAAGAACGATGGCGTTGTCTGATCCCCTGGGCGATCTGCTCACGCGTATCCGCAATGGACAGCGGGCCCGCAAGAACTCGGTGAACGCGCCCGCCTCGAATCTGCGCGTCGGCGTCCTCGACGTGCTGCAGCGGGAAGGGTACATCCGCGGCTACGAGCGCGTCGACGTGCGCGCCGGCGTTGCCGAGCTGCGCGTGGAGCTGAAGTATCACGAAGGCGAACCGGTTATCCGCGAGATCGCCCGCGTGTCGACCCCTGGCCGGCGCGTGTACTCCAAGATCAAGGACCTGCCCAAGGTGTACAATGGCCTGGGCATTTCCATTCTGTCCACCCCGCGCGGCGTGATGAGCGACCACGAGGCCCGTCAGGCCAACGTGGGCGGCGAAGTCCTGTGCCGCGTCTTCTAAGCCAAGGGGGAGCGAGCGAATGTCACGTGTAGGGAAGTATCCCGTCGCTGTTCCCCAGGGCGTGACCGTCACCGTGGCCGATAACGTGGTCACGGCGAAGGGCAAGCTGGGTGAACTGCGCTACGAAGCCGCCGAAGAGGTGGACACCACCTTGGAAGGCGACAAGATCTGGGTCAAGCCCCGGATGGACTCGAAGCGGGCGCGGCAGATGTGGGGAACCACGCGCGCACGCATCAACAACATGATCCTGGGTGTCACCACCGGCTTCACGCGCAAGCTGGACATGGTGGGCGTGGGCTACAAGGCGGCGGTGCAGGGCAACGTGCTCAAGCTGTCGCTGGGCTTTTCCCACGACATCGAATATCCGATCCCGGCCGACCTCAAGATCGTGGCGCCCACGCCGACCTCGATCGAAGTCTCGGGGATGGATAAGCAGCGCGTCGGTCAGATCGCCTCGGAGATCCGCGGTTTCCGGCCGCCCGAGCCCTACAAGGGCAAGGGCGTCAAGTATGCCGGTGAGTGGATCCTCCGCAAGGAAGGCAAGAAGAAGTAGGGAGCCCGATCATGCAGTCCGCAAAGGAACTGTTCCAGCGCCGCCAGTCGCGCGCGCGCTATCAGATCCGCCTGAAGAGCGGCGGGCGCCCGCGTCTTTCGGTGTTCCGCTCGAACAAGCACATGTACGCCCAGATCATCGACGACGCCGCCGGCCGCACCTTGGCCGCCGCCTCGACGCTGGACAAGGACTTGCGCGCCACCGTCACGCACGGCAGCGACAAGGCCGCCGCCGCCGAGGTGGGCAAGCTGCTGGCGCAGCGCGCGCAGGCCGCCGGGATCACGGCCGTGGTCTTTGACCGCGGGGGCTACAAGTACCATGGGCGCGTGCAGGCGCTGGCGGATGCCGCCCGCGAGGCCGGGCTTTCGTTCTAGGGGATAAGGGATGGCACGCACACCCAGCAACGAACGTCGCCAGCGCGGCGCGGAGGACCGCAACCGTCAGTCGCGCGAGGAGCGCGACGACGAGTTTCAGGATAAGCTGGTCCACATCAACCGCGTGGCCAAGGTGGTCAAGGGCGGCCGGCGCTTTGCCTTCGCCGCCCTGGTCGTGGTCGGCGACGGCAAGGGCCGCGTCGGTTACGGCACCGGCAAGGCCCGCGAAGTGCCCGAGGCGATCCGCAAGGCCACCGACCAGGCGAAGCGCACCATGATCAAGGTGCCGCTGCGCGAGGGTCGCACCTTGCACCACGACATCGACGGTCACTTCGGGGCGGGTCGGGTGACCTTGCGCTCGGCTCCGGCCGGTACCGGCATCATCTCGGGCGGCCCGATGCGCGCCGTGTTCGAGACGATGGGGGTCCAGGACGTGGTCGGCAAGTGCACCGGCACGACCAACCCCTACAACATGGTCAAGGCGACCTTCGATGCCCTGGCCAACAGCCAGGCGCCTCGTCAGGTCGCCGCGCGCCGCGGCAAGAAGGTGGCCGACATCGTCGGGCGCCGGGATGGCGCGGCCGCCGTCGCGACCGCCGAGTAAGGGCGCGAAAGGAGACCGATGGCCATGGCCAACGACAAGAAGACCGTCAAGGTCACCCAGATCGGCAGCCCCATCGGGCGCCGGTCGGATCAGCGGGCCACCCTTGTGGGCCTGGGACTGAACAAGATGCACCGGACGCGCGAACTTGAGGATACTCCCGCCGTGCGCGGGATGATCGCCAAGGTGGCGCACCTGGTTCGCATCGAGGAAGCCTGAGGAAAGGGTCCGCCATGAAACTGAACGAACTGCGCGACAACCCCGGCGCGGTCAAGGGCCGCATGCGGGTGGGTCGTGGCATCGGCTCGGGCAAGGGCAAGACCGCCGGGCGTGGTGTCAAGGGTCAGAAGTCGCGCACCGGTGTGTCGATTAATGGCTTCGAAGGCGGCCAGATGCCGCTGTACCGTCGCCTGCCGAAGCGGGGCTTCACCAGCCTGGACCGGCGCAGCTTCTCGGTGATCAACCTGGACCGCCTGCAAAAGGCCGTCGAGGAAGGTCGCCTGGACGCGAGCCAGCCGATCACCGTCGATGTCCTGGTCAAGGCCGGGATGGTGCGCCGTGCCCTTGACGGGGTGCGGTTGCTGGGCAAGGGTGAGCTCACGACGGCGCTGACCCTTGAGGTCGCCGGCGCTTCCGCCACCGCCCGCGCGGCGGTGGAGAAGGCCGGAGGGACGCTGACGATTACCGGCGAGTCCGCCGGGGCGGCTCCCGCCGACGCCTAACCGACCGACGCGTCGATCCCCCGGGCCCGGGGGATCGACGACACTTGTGTCAGGGAGCACGACGGATGGCCTCCGCCGCCGAACAACTTGCCGCCAACATGAACTTTGGCGTCTTCGCCAAAGCGACGGAACTGAAGAAGCGCCTGTGGTTCACCCTGGGCGCGTTGATTGTTTATCGTCTGGGCACCTACATTCCGTTGCCCGGCATCGATCCGCAGGCGATGGCGGATATCTTCGCCCGGCAGGGCGGGGGCATTCTGGGCATGTTCGACATGTTCGCCGGTGGCGCCCTGTCGCGCATGACCATCTTCGCCATCAACATCATGCCCTACATTTCCGCCTCCATCATCATGCAGCTGATGACCTCGCTCAGTCCGAGCCTGGAAGCGCTGAAGAAGGAAGGCGACGCGGGGCGCAAGAAGATCAACCAGTACACCCGCTACCTGACGGTCGTGATCACGCTGTTGCAGGCATACGGCATTGCCGTGGGCCTGGAAAGCATGACCAGTTCCGCCGGACCGGCGGTGGCCGATCCGGGATGGTTCTTCCGCCTGACCACGGTGATCACCTTGCTGGGTGGCACCATGTTCTTGATGTGGCTGGGCGAGCAGATTACCGCGCGCGGCGTGGGCAACGGCATTTCGTTGATCATTTTCGCGGGTATCGTGGCACGACTGCCGGAAGCCTTGGCCAGCATGCTGGAACTGGGGCGCACCGGCGTGCTGAATCCGGTCGTGATCGTGGGGATTCTGACCCTGGCGGTCGCGGTGGTGGCGTTCATCGTGTTCGTTGAGCGCGCGCAGCGCCGACTCCTGATTCAGTATCCCAAACGCCAGCAGGGCAACCGGGTCTATGGGGGCGAAAGCAGTCATTTGCCCTTGAAGATCAACACGCCAGGCGTGATCCCGCCGATTTTTGCCAGCTCGTTGCTGCTGTTGCCGATGACGGTGGCGCAGTTCTCGGCCGGCTCCGGGCCGGAGTGGTTGACCTCGATCACCGCGCTTCTGGGGCACGGGCAACCGTTGTACCTGGGCCTGTACGCGGCCATGATCGCGTTTTTTGCCTTCTTCTACACGGCGGTGGTCTTCAATCCCGAGGACACGGCCGATAACCTGAAGAAGTATGGCGGGTTTATTCCGGGCATCCGTCCCGGGAAGAACACCGCCCAATACCTCGATTACGTACTCACGCGCTTGACGGCGGTGGGGGCGGTTTACCTGATCTGTATTTCGATCCTACCCGAAATTCTGATCGCCCATGCGGGTGTGCCTTTCTACTTTGGCGGCACGAGCCTGCTGATCGTGGTCACGGTGACCATGGACACGGTGGCGCAGATTCAGTCGCATCTTCTGGCCCATCAGTACGAGGGGCTGATTAAGAAGTCGAAGTTGAGAGGCAAACGCGGATGAGCGGAAAGCGCATCATTTTCATGGGCCCTCCGGGGTCCGGGAAAGGCACCCAGGCGAAGCTCCTGGAAGACCGGTATGGCCTGAAGCAGCTGTCCACCGGGGACATGCTGCGCGCGGCGGTGACGGCCGGAACGGAGCTGGGCTTGAAGGCCAAGGCGATCATGGACCAGGGCGCCCTGGTGCCCGACGAAATCATGGTCGGCATGATCGCCGAGCGAATCGAAGCTCCGGACTGCGCGAAGGGCTTCATCCTGGATGGCTTTCCGCGCACCGTTCCGCAGGCCGAGGCCCTGGGCGCCATGCTCGCGGCCAAGGGCATGAAGATCGACGCGGTCATCGAGCTTCGGGTTGAAGACCGCATTTTGTTCGATCGCATCAACAAGCGCGTGGCCGAGGCCGGGGCGGGCAATGTCCGTGCCGACGACAACGCCGAGACCCTGCGCAAGCGTTTGACGGTCTACCATGAACAGACGGCCCCGATCCTGCCGTACTACGGCGCCCGTGGGTTGCTGACCGTGGTGGACGGGACGTTGCCGATCGAGGCCGTGATGCGCGAGCTTGAGGGTATCCTCGACGCGTGCTAGGTCGCAAAGGCGGTTGACTCGGCCGGCAATGTGTCTATACTCCCGCGCCTCGGTTTCTGTTTGGAACCGGGAGGCGCGGGATATGGCTCCACCTGCGGGCGCCGTTGGTCGGGACACCCCTGATACACCGTTCTTGAACCTGAGTAGAAGAGTTAAGGAGTATGGGCCTTGGCGCGTATCGCTGGCGTTAATATCCCGTCCAACAAGCGGGTGTGCATCGCCCTGACCTACATCTATGGCATTGGCCGGACGAAGGCCGGGGAAATCTGCGAACGGGTCGGCATTGCCGAAAACCGTCGCGTGAACAATCTGTCGGACGATGAAGTCTCGCGGATTCGTGAGCTGATCGACGCCGAACACAAGGTCGAAGGTGACCTGCGGCGCGAAACGGCGATGAACATTAAGCGGATCATGGACCTGGGCTGCTATCGGGGTCTGCGTCACCGCAAGGGGCTGCCGGTTCGCGGGCAGCGGACCCACACCAACGCGCGTACCCGCAAGGGTCCCGCCAAGCCGATCGCCGGCAAGAAGAAGTAATCCTTTCGCCCGGCGCCACTCAGGTCGGGAACAGCCAGGGGTGCCCGCCGGCAAGGGGTGGGCGTCCGCCTTAGCAATACGGGACCAAGGACCGCAATGGCCAAGCCAGCTCAGAGAATGCGCAAGCGCGAGCGCAAGAACATCACCTCGGGCATTGCCCACGTGAGCGCTTCGTTCAACAACACCATGATTACCATTACCGATGTCCAGGGCAACACCATTTCCTGGTCGTCGGCCGGCTCGCAGGGCTTCAAGGGCTCGCGCAAGTCGACCCCCTACGCCGCCCAGGTCGCGGCCGAGGACGCGGGCCGCAAGGCCCAGGAACACGGCATGAAGACCCTTGAAGTCATGGTCAAGGGGCCTGGGTCGGGGCGTGAATCGGCCCTGCGCGCCCTGCAGGCCGTCGGCTTCCAGGTGAGCGCGATCAAGGACGTGACGCCGATCCCGCACAACGGGTGCCGGCCGCGCAAGCGTCGCCGCGTCTAACGGGCCTGTTCAGGGCCTCAGCCGACCCGCACCGGTCGGGACCATCCGGGTCCCGACCCCGGTCGGACCCCAACGCCCAGGGGGCCCGCCCGCCGACCCCGAAGTTCAGGAAGCCACGATGTCCTTGATCCAAAAAAACTGGCAGGAACTGATCAAGCCCCCCAAGCTCAACGTCGAGCCGGTGGGCGGATCGAAAATGATTGCCACCGTGGTCGCCGAGCCGTTGGAGCGGGGATTCGGTCTGACCTTGGGTAACGCCCTGCGTCGGGTTTTGCTGTCGTCCCTGCAGGGCGCGGCCGTTACGGCCATCCAGATCGACGGGGTGCTACACGAGTTCTCGTCGATCCCCGGTGTGCGCGAAGACGTCACCGACGTGATCTTGAACATCAAGGACCTGGCGTTGCGCATGCACGTCGAGGGTCCCCGGCGCATGACCTTGAAGGCCAGCGGCCCGGGCGAGGTCACCGCCGCCCAGATCGAGACCGGCCCCGACGTTGAAATCATGAACCCCGGCCTGGTGATCTGTCACCTGGACGAGGGCGCCACGCTGTCGATGGAATTCACCGTCGGCATGGGCAAGGGCTACGTGCCCTCGACCCAGAACCGCCCCGAGGACGCGCCGATCGGGTTCATTCCCATCGACAGCATTTTCTCGCCGGTGCGCAAGGTGTCCTACAAGGTGGACAACAGCCGCGTGGGGCAGGTCACCGACTACGACAAGCTCTCGATGGTGGTCGAAACCGATGGCTCGGTCAGCCCCGAGGACGCGGTGGCCCTGGCCGCCCGTATCTTGCAAGATCAGCTGCAGCTGTTCATCAACTTCGAGGAACCGCAGCTGACCGCCGAGGAAAAGCGCGACGACGAGCTGCCGTTCAACAAGAACCTGCTGCGCAAGGTCGACGAGCTGGAACTGTCGGTGCGTTCGGCCAACTGCCTGAAGAACGACAACATCATCTACATTGGCGATCTGGTCCAGAAGACCGAGGCCGAGATGTTGCGCACGCCGAACTTCGGGCGCAAGTCGTTGAACGAGATCAAGGAAGTTCTGGCCCAGATGGGATTGCACCTGGGCATGGAAATCGCCAACTGGCCGCCCGAGAATATCGAGGACCTGGCCAAGAAGCTGGAAGAGCATTACTGATCAAGGGATCCCTCCGGCCTTCGCGGGCCGCGAGGGGACCTGGCGGCCCGGGCCCTGGTGTCGGGGCCGCGATCGTTTCTTTTCCCGTTTTACAATCGGCCCGCATCCGGCGGGCCGTCACCGGCGCGCTTGACCTTCCCCGCGAAGGGAGGCGGCGGTGTTTCCAATCGGCTCCCCCGTGCGCGGGGGAGGACCGCAGTCATGATGAAGGAGCGCTTCGATGCGTCACCGTCTTTCCGGCCGCAAACTGAACCGGACCACCAGCGAGCGCAAGGCGCTCTTTCAGGCGCTGAGCCAGGCCCTGCTCAAGCACGAGCAGATCAAGACCACCCTGCCCAAGGCCAAGGAACTGCGTCCCCATGTCGAACACCTGATCACGCTGGGCAAGCGCGGCACCTTGCACCACCGCCGCCAGGCTTTCGCCCTGCTGCGTGACGACGTGATCGTTGCCAAGCTGTTCTCGACCCTGGCCGAGCGCTACAAGGACCGTCAGGGCGGCTACACCCGCGTGCTGAAGGCCGGCTTCCGCTACGGCGACGCCGCGCCGATGGCCATCATCGAGCTGGTGGATCGCGATATTGCCGCCAAGGGCCAGGATTCCGGCCCGGTCCTGACCGAGAACGACGAAGACTAATCACCGGAAGCCCTTGATCGGGCTAGGGTGAAACCCGAAACGTGGAAACCGCTTCTCGGGTAAGTCGACCGTCAGAACTAAAGAGCTAGAGCGCATTCCGATCAAAACCGATCAGCGAATGCGCTCTACCTTTTTGATTGTTCGCATTTTCGGACCGCCGAAACGGTGCCATTCCGGCTGAAAATGCTCTAGAGTAATCCGAGATCAGGTTGGGCCATTTCTTGGCCCAACCTGATCTCGAAGTTACTCCAAAATTTATAGAATTAGACTGAGACTGGGCCAACTTGACTCAAGTTGATCCAGTTTCAGTCCAGAGCATGGTGCCCGGATCCCCTTTGACGCACGGTGCTCCAGCGACGGAAAAAGGGCGCCTTCGCAAGGGAAGGCGCCCTTTTGTCTTGCGGGCCATGCTCGTGGGAGGGACCATTGATGCCGGCGCCCGTGACGTCGGCACCCCTGGCCGGGGAGGGAAGACGGAAAGGACGGGTACCGCTCCGTCCGTTTCACGCAGTCGCCGCTTCGACAGGGGAGACAAGCGGCGATGATCGGGGCTCCCAGGAAGACACATGGGCTGAACGATCCATGTATACTAGAGTATGCATTCTTCCCCGGTTTGTCAAGTCCGTGACATTCCTTCTGGCGTCAAAAAGGAACCGGCGATGAGCCCACGCAAGGATGACGCGCCCTCCTTGTTCGCCGCCCAAACGCCCCGGCCGCTGGCGGACCGCCTGCGCCCCGGCTCCCTTGCCGATGTGGTGGGACAAGACCATCTGGTGGGCGCCGAGGGCCCGTTGGGGCGCATGGTGGCCACGGGGCGGCTTGCGTCCATCATTCTGTGGGGGCCGCCGGGGTGCGGCAAGACGACGGTGGCGCGTTTGCTGGCCGATGCCTGCGGGTTTGCGTTCGAGCCGCTCTCGGCCGTGTTTTCGGGGGTCGCGGACCTGCGCCGGGTGTTCGCGGCCGCCGCCGACCGCCGCGCCCAGGGGCGCCAGACCTTGTTGTTCGTGGACGAAATCCACCGCTTCAACCGTGCCCAGCAAGATGGCTTCCTGCCCTATGTCGAGGATGGCACGGTGGTGTTGGTGGGGGCGACGACCGAGAACCCCTCGTTTGAACTGAACGCGGCCTTGCTGTCGCGCTGCCAGGTGCTGGTCTTGCGCCGGCTGGATGACGCGGCCCTGGAGACCCTGCTGGCCCGCGCCGAGGCCGAACGCGGCGCCCCGCTCCCCCTGGCCCCGGCGGCGCGGGTGATGATGAAGGCCATGGCCGATGGCGACGGCCGGTTCTTGCTCAATCTGGTCGAGGCGCTGGCCGACCTGCCGCCCGACCCACTGCTGGCGCCCGAGGCGCTGGCGCGGCTGGTCCAGCACCGCGCCCCCCAATACGACAAGGACCGCGAGGGCCACTACAACCTGATCAGCGCGGTGCATAAGTCATTGCGAGCCTCGGACGCGGACGCGGCGTTGTACTGGGTCGCGCGCATGCTGGCGGGGGGCGAGGATCCGGCCTACCTGCTGCGCCGGCTCACCCGCTTCGCGGTCGAGGACATCGGGCTGGCCGACCCCGACGCCCTGCGCCACGCCATCGCCGCCTGGGAAGCGTATGACCGTTTGGGATCGCCCGAGGGCGACCTGGCGATTGCCAACCTCGTGCTGTATCTGGGGACCGCGCCCAAATCGAACGCGGCCTATGCCGCGCTGAAGGCGGCGCAGCGGGCGGCGCGCGAAACGGGATCGCTGATGCCGCCGGCCCATATCCTGAACGCCCCCACCCGCCTGATGAAGGACCTGGGGTATGGGGCCGGGTATGCCTATGACCACGACGCCCCGGACGCCTTCAGCGGCCAGGACTGCTTTCCCGAGGGCATGGGGCGCCGACGCTTTTACGATCCGCCCGAACGCGGGTTCGAGCGCGAGATCCGCCGCCGCCTGGCGTGGTGGGATCGGTTACGGCGCGAGCGGGCGGCGGCCCGGCCGCGCGAGGAGAAGGAACGGGATGCTTAGGTCTTTTCTGGCCGTCGCCCTGGGCGGCGCCGTGGGCGCGATGGCGCGCTACGGGGTTTCGGTGCTCACGGTGCGGGTGATCGGGCACGGCTTTCCGCTGGCCACGATGATTGTGAACGTGGTCGGCAGTTTCGTGATGGGGGCGCTGATCGAAGCCCTGGCCCTGCGCTGGACCGTGCCCCCCGAGGTGCGTCTGTTCCTGATCGCGGGGTTCCTGGGGGCGTTCACCACGTTTTCCACCTTTACCCTGGACGTGGTGGCGTTGGCGGATCGGGGGCAGGTCGTGGCCTCGACGCTGTACCTGGGTTTAAGCGTGGCGTTGGGTTTGGGCGCCCTGGTGGCCGGCATGGCCCTGGGCCGGATGGCTTTTCAAGGGAGTTAAGGCATGGGCGTGCAAATCCTGACCGTTCCGGAGGACGGTGCCGGCCAGCGGCTGGACCGCTGGCTGCGTCAGCAGGTCCCCGGAGTGACGCAAGGGCGCCTGGAAAAATGGCTGCGCACCGGGCAGATGCGGGTGGATGGCCACCGCGCGACCAGCAGCCAGCGCCTGGAGGCCGGCCAGACGGTGCGGGTGCCGCCTTTGGGCCCGGTCGAGGACCAGCCCGCGCCGGCCCCAACCCGTTCCGTCGCCCGCGATCCCCGGCGCGAGGCCCAGGACCGCAAGGCCCTGGAAGCCGCGATCTTGCACCAGGATGACCACCTGATCGTGCTCAACAAGGAGCCGGGCCTGGCGGTGCAAGGCGGCACGGGCATGACGCGCCATCTGGACGACATGCTCAAGGTTCTGGCGCACAAGGGGGAGGTGCCCCGGCTGGTGCACCGGCTGGACAAGGACACCAGTGGCGTGCTGGTGCTGGCGCGCACCCAGGCGGCGGCCCGTTTCCTGACCGCCGCTTTTCGCGGGCGCGAAACCCTGAAGGTGTACTGGGCCCTGGTGGTGGGCTGCCCGGCCCTGGAGCAGGGCACCATCCGGGCCGCCCTGGCCAAGGAGGCCCGCGCCGGTGGCGAGCGCATGGCGGTGAACGAGGACGACGGCCGCCCGGCGATCACCGATTACCGGGTCATCGACCAGGCCCGGGGCGCGTGCGCCTGGGTGGAACTGCGCCCGCGCACCGGCCGCACCCATCAGCTTCGGGTGCATTGCCTGGAAATGGGGACTCCGATCCTGGGCGATGGCAAGTACGCGGGCCAGGGCGCCCAGTTGCCGGGCTTGACCGTCGAGCGGCGCTTGCACCTGCATGCCCGGGCCCTGGCGATTCCCCATCCCAAGGGCGGCGTGGTGCGGGTGATCGCGCCGCCGCCGCCGCATTTTGCCCAGTCCCTTTCCCTGCTGGGTTTTGCCCTGGCCGATGCCGGCGATCCCTTCAGCGGGTGGGAGGCGGCGGACGGACGGCGGGCTTGAGCCCCGGAAGGCGGGAAGGAAAGACTCGCGGCCGGAGGGAGATGGCGGCGCCGGAAAAACCGCGCCGCTCGCCCGGGTCCCCCGTTCGACGAGGTCAACCCGCCTGATCGGACTGGAAGGCAAGGGGGAGGCACGCTTCCCCCTTTTTTGCATCGGCGTTTCATATTTTCTTTTCGGGCGGCTTTGCCCTTGTCGTTGATCGGGGCAGGGGGGACATAAAATAAGGACGACGGGGACGGCCACGGACGGCGCGTCCACAGGCCGGAGATTTGTCGAATGCCCACCATCACCGGACAAAATTCGATCGATTCCTTGCTTTACAGCGCCTATGCCCGGTGGAACGTGGCAAGCGATTTTGGCACCGCCACCACCGTGACCTTTTCCTTCGCCACCTCGGTCCCCAGTGGCGCGGACGCGCAGGACGCGGTGGGGTTCGCGCCCTTGACCGACGCCCAGAAAACAGCCGCCCGGGCGGCGCTGCAAACCTGGGCGGCGGTGGCCGGGCTGACCTTTCAGGAAGTCGCGTCCGAGGGGCAGATCGTTTTTTCGACCAATGCCCAGGGGAGTACCTCGGCCGCCTATGCCTACTACGCGGGTCTGACCGACACGGCGGGTGATGTGTACCTGAACAACCAGGACAGCACCAACACCACCGGACTGGACACCGGCGGCTATGGGTTTCTTACCCTGGTGCACGAAATCGGCCATGCCCTGGGCCTGAAGCATCCAGGCAACTACGATGCGGCCGAGGGCACCGCGTCCGGGCCGTATTTGCCGGAAAGCGAAGATAATTATGTGTATAGCGTGATGTCGTACAACGATGCCGCGGATCTTGTCCGGTATCCCGCCGAGCCCATGTTGTACGACATCGCGGCGATTCAGTATCTGTATGGCGCCAACACGACAACGAATCCGGGAACCACGATCTACACCCTCGATCCCGGGCGGATTCAGGCCGTTTGGGACGCGGGCGGGCTTGATGTGATCGACGCCCAGGCCCAGACGGCGGCCGTCTCCCTCAGCTTGCAGGCCGGGACCTTCACGACCGTGGGCGGGGCCCGGGTGCTGGCCATCGCCGAAAACGTGACCATCGAGCAGGCCCTGGGGGGCGCGGGCGACGATACCCTGACCGGCAACGGTGAAGCGAATTACCTGGCGGGCGGAGCGGGCAACGACACCTTCGTGGCCGGCCCCGGCGACGTGATCGACGGCGGCTCGGGCACCGACGTGGTGATCCTGAGCGCGGCCGGCGCGGCGGTTTCGGTGTCGGGGGTGGAGGGCATCAGCGGATCAGGCGGCGCCGATACCGTGGCCCTGCTGGCCAACGAACGTGTCTGGCTCGCGGGCGTGGAAACCTTCAGTGCGCCGGGGGCCGCCTGGGTCGATCTGGCCGACGGGGGCACGATCGCCACCCTGTCGGGGGTTTCCACCCTGATCGGCGGCGCGGGGGCTGATGCCATCACCTTGTCGGCCGGGGGGGATACCCTGATCGTCGCGGCGGTGGAAACCCTGATCGGCGGCGCGGGGGCCGACGTGGTGACCCTGGGCGCCCGAGGCGGCGCCCTGACCGTGGCCGGGGTCGAAACCGTGATCGGGGGCGCGGGCGCCGACTGGATCACCCTGGGCAACGAAGGCGCCGTGGTGACCCTGGGCGGTGTTGAAACCCTGGTGGGTGGCAGCGGCGCCGATTGGGTGAACCTGGATGGCGCCGGCTCGACCACCATCCTGGCCGCGATCGAAACCCTGATTGGCAGCGCGGGGGCCGACCGGATCACCCTGGGGGACCGGGGCAACTCGGTGATCCTGGCCGCGATCGAAACCCTGGTTGGCGGAGCCGGGGGCGACTGGGTCACCCTGGGCGCGCGGGGCAACGCCATGGTCCTGTCGGGGGTGGAAACCCTGGTGGGCGGCGCGGGGGCCGACTGGATCACCCTGGGAGACCGGGGCAACTCGGTGATCTTGGCCGCGATCGAAACCCTGGTTGGCGGGGCCGGGGGCGACTGGGTCACTTTGGGCGCGCGCGGCAACACCATGATCCTGGCCGGCCTCGAAACCCTGATCGGCGGGAGCGGCACCGACGTGATCACCCTGGGGGCGCGGGGCAACACCGTGATCCTGGCCGGGATTGAAACCCTGGCCGGCGGCGCGGGCGCGGATTGGATCACCCTGGGCGACCGGGGCAACACCATGATGGTGTCGGGGATTGAAACCCTGGTGGGCGGCGCGGGGCAGGACGCGCTGACCCTGGGCGAGGCCGGCACCACGGCGGTGGTGGCCGGCATCGAGTCGCTGACCGGCGGATCGGGGAGCGACCGCATCACCCTGGGCGCGCGCGGTGGCGCCTTGAGCGTGCAGGGCGTGGAGGTTGTCATCCTGGGCAAGGGCACGGATATCCTTTCCGTGGCCAGCGCCGAAACGACGGGCGTTCAGGTGGTGATGCGCGATCTCGACGGGGGCAGCGGGGCAGGCTCGGCCAACGGGGCCGACAGCCTGTCGGGCCTGGTGGCGGGGCGCGATCACGTCTTGCTGGGGGGCGACCTGAAAGCCATGGTCGACCGCGATGGCAACGGCGTCTTGAGCCTGATGTCCCAAGGCACGGGACCGGTTTCCCTGGCCGACGCCGAGGTGATCGAATGGACCGCCACCCTTTCCACCCTGAACGACGACGGCTTCGCGGCCTTTCGCGCGGCGTTGGGGGCGGTGAGTGGGGGGACCCGCGCGCTGGTGGTGGCCGGGACCGGCCAGGAAAGCGGCCTGTTCCTGATCGACCGCGCCACGACGGCCGCCGGCACCCTGGAGGCCTCCGACATCCGCCTGCTGGCCACCAGTCAGAACGGCACGGCCAGTCTCGCCGCCCTGGTGGGGCTGGAGTAGGGGGGCGGGGCGCACGGATGGGTTGCCGGGTGCCTCCGCCCTTTGGCCTTTGTTAAGGCCTTCGTGGTTTCCTTCGATCGTGAAGGACAACCGCCGTCTTGGCCTGGCGGGACGGGCCCCGTGGGGCGACCGCTCCATGCCCTCCCCCGGGCGCCCGCGCGACACGGCGAAAGGAGGACTAGCCATGAAACGCGAGGCGTTGCGACGCGAACCGGTCAGACGCGCCGCGTTGCGCTGCACGGCCCTCGGCCTGGTGCTGGCCAGCGGGCTGTGCGCCTGCGCCCCCCAGGATGGCCCGGCCCAGGCGATCCGGGACGACGCCACCTTGCTCAGTTCGGACGTGCCGGCCGCCGACCTGGCCCTGGCCGCCCTGGCCAAGGGGGAATATCCCCGGGCCGAGCGCTTCGTGACCCGGGCGCTGCAAGCCAACGATCGCGACCCTTACGCCTTGCTGGCGGCCGGGTTGCTCTATCAGAACACCAACCGCCCGGCCGACGCGGCCCGGGTGTACCAGACCCTGCTGGCGCTGCGCCCGGCCGAGGAAGCGGCGGTGGGCTCGTGGTTCCGGCTGCAAAAACGCCCGATCACGGAAATCGCCAGCGGCAACCTGGAAATCCTCAACATGCTGCCCGCCACCGCCCAGGCCGCGAACGGGGCCCGGGGCGAGCAGATGGCTTCCGTGCGCCCGCCCGCGCCGGCCGCCGACGCCTCTGCCACGCCCGCTTCGGCCGCCGGGCCGGGGCCCCGGGCGCTGGTGCCCGGTTCCCCGGCTCCCGAGCCGTCGCCCGCCCCCGTCCCCCGGGTGGGGGGGGCTGGCGGCGCGGCGATGCCGGTGGTGCCTCCCGCCTCGGCCCCGGTGGTGCAATCGGCCTCGGCGGCCATGGGGGCGCCGATGGCGGCCCTGCCCGGGGCTCCCCCCGCCTCGGCCCTGTCTCCCCAGGCGACGACGGCGGTCATGGGGCGCTTTTTGGGGCTTAACCGGCTGCTGACCGATGGCCTGATCACCCAGGAAGACTACGCCCAGCGGCGCGAGGCCAACCTGGGCGCCCTGCTGCCCCTGACCCACAAGCCGCCGGCCCCGGGCCTGACCCGCCCGGCCCCGGCCCCCGACGAGGTCGAGGGGCGCCTGGTCGCGCTGCGCGAAACCTTGCAGCAAGGCGCGATGACGCCCGAGCAACATGGGGCCGAACGGGCGGCGATCCTGGAAGCCCTGCTGCCCGCCAACCCCGGCGACCACATGATGATCATGGTGCCGCCCCGGACCATGGAAGACGGCTCGGCCGCCGTGAACCGGGTGCGGGCCTTGCGTGCCGCCGGCCTGATCAGCGAGGCCGAAATGGCCGCCGAGGTTGGCGCCATCGAACGCTCGGTGCGCTCCAGCCTGCCCGGGGGCGCCAGCCGGGCCTCGGCCAGCACCGGCCACGCCGGCGCCCGGGCCAACGGCGCCCATTTGGCTTCGTACCACAACGAGGCGTCGGCCCGCGAAGCCTGGGCCGAGATGAGCCGCCGCTACCCGGCCTTGCGCGGGCAGTCGCCGCACTATGCCCATGTCAACGCGGGCGCCAAGGGTCCTGTCGTGCGCTTGCTGGTGGGCCCCCTCGCCAGCCCGGCGGCGGTCGATCAGCTGTGCGCCTCGCTCAAGCGCGCCGGCCAGTACTGCGCGCCCACCACGCTGTAGGAACAAAAACGAGGGCAGCCCGGGGAGCCGTGTTTCCCCCGGGCGGCGTTCGGGGGGAAGGAGTTCCTTCCCCTGTGTCGCTTGGCAGGCGCCGTTATACCAA
>NZ_BJZO01000064.1 GCF_007992075.1 Pararhodospirillum oryzae | reverse complement strand
AGCGTGCGTCAGGGAAAAGGGGGCACCGCGGTTCCCGAAGCAGCAAACTCGAACAAAGGGAGCCAGAGTCTGTCCGCTTCAACGTGAAACGGACGGCCTGCTAGGCGGGAGTCACGGCGAAGAAAAACTGAAGCGCGGCCAGTTCCAGCACATCCTCGGGCGACAGGCCGTCGAGTTGCAGGCGTCCCACCCGCACCCGGCCGGTTTCCTTGATCGTCGGATCGTTCAGCAAGGACGAACAGCGCCCATCGGGCATCACATGCAGGCGCTGCACCACGAACCCGGTTTGAGCAAACATGGCGATCATGGTGCGGCGGGTGAAAAAGCGCAGGTGGGTGATATCCAGAATGCCCGAGGGCTCGTAGGCGAACTGTCCCCCATCCGCCAGGTTGGCCAGGATATACAGGTTGCGGATGTTGGGCAGGCTGACCAGCATCTGCCCCGTGGGAGCAAGATGGCTGCGCAAGGTTTGCAGCGCCCCCCAGGGATTGGGCATGTGCTCCAGCACGTCGGCCAGAATCACGGTGTCCAGACGCCCCTGGTCAAGACCGGCGGCAGCGAAGTCGAACGCCTCGAACAGGCCGTTGAACACGCCATCGAGCCGGGTTCGGGCAATGGCGGCGGCACTGTCGCGCGGCTCGATCCCCACCACCCGGCAGTCGGGGTGACGCTTCTTGACTGCCTGCCCCATGGCCCCGGTGAAGCACCCGACGTCGAGCACCGTCCTGGGGGGATGAAGGGCCACGTCCAGCAGGTGCACCGGCGCGTAGTCCGGCGGATAAACCAGCGGATCGCCCTGCCCTTGCAGCAACATCCAGGGGTGGAGGGTGGGGTTTTCTGGCATGGGGCAATGTCTCCGATCCAAGCCGGCCACGAGAAACGAACCGGAGGGAACCATACACCCCGGTTCCGAGAAGACAACATGCGTGAAAGAACCCGGCCAGGGGCCTTCGCGCGCGAGGCGCGACCCGGATCAACAGGCCATGTGCGACGTCGCACACGGCCCCGGGGGACGAGATTGCGCTGGGCCCCAAGCCTGCTTATGCTGAAAACGGCCGGTCACGGGACCGGGTTCGCGCTCGGTTCGATCCGGGCCAGGACCGTCCGTCAGCCCCTGGAGGGACATGTGCGACGTCGCACCATGATTATCGCCATCGCCAATCAAAAGGGTGGCGTCGGCAAAACCACATCCGCCATCAATCTTGGATACGCGCTCGCCCGCGACGGGGCGCCCGTCTTGCTGGTCGATAACGACCCCCAGGCCAACCTGACCAGTGGCGTTGGCCTTTTGCCCCATCAGGTGGAACGCGACCGCCGTACCCTGGCCGAGGTCCTGCTCAATGACCGCCCCGTGGCCGAGGTCATCCAGCCGTGTTGCGACGATGTCCCCTTGCATGTCCTGCCCTCCAGCCTGGGGCTGGCCCGCGCCGACATGGAGCTGTACCGGGCTCCGGGAAGCGATCTGGTCTTGCGCGAAAAGCTGGCCGAAGTGACCGATCGCTACGACTACATCCTGATAGACTGCCAGCCGTCGATCGGAATCCTGACCACCAACGCCCTGGCCGCCGCGACCCATGTGCTGGTGGCCGTCCAGACCGAGGCCTATGCCTTGATGGGCGTCACGGCGCTGCTGAACGTGATTGAAACCGTGCGCCGGCGCCTGAACCCGCATCTTGCGATCCTGGGCCTGCTGCCCACCTTGTTCGACCGCCGCAATTCGACCGACCGGGAGGTCTTGCAGTACATGCAAGACAACTACGCCGGCCTGACCGCCATTTTCCCCCCGATCGCCCGCACCACCGACCATTCCAAGGCGGCCAAGGCGGGGCGGCCGACCCTGGCGGTCCTGCCCGGCGCCCTGGGGGTTCAGGCCTACGTGGATCTGGCGCGCACCGTCCTGGCTCCCGCCCACGACGCCCTTCCCGACGGGACTGATCGCGATGTCGCGTAAGCTGCCCAACCACGCCTTCGCCGCCCTTGACGCCGCGCGCCGGGAAAGCGGGGCCGACCGCGCCTTTTCCCTGGACCGGCGGCGTCTGATCGAGGTGGAGGTGGCCCGGGTCCGCCCCAATCCCCATCAGCCGCGCACGGTGTTCCGGGACGAGGACATCGACGCCCTGGCCGCGTCCATCGCCCGGGTGGGGCTGCAAGAGCCGATCTTGATCCGCGATGTCCCCGGCGAGCGGGATGTCTGGGAACTGGTCGCCGGAGAACGCCGCCTGCGCGCCCACGAACGCCTGGGGCGTAGCCACATCGAGGCCATTCTGACCGATGGCGATGCCCGCGAAATTGCCCTGGTCGAGAACCTGCAACGGGTCGACCTGTCGCCGTTCGAGCTGGCCGCCGCCATTGGCGCCCTGGCCCAGGACAACGACTATTCCCACGAAGACCTTGCCGTGATCTGCGGGCGTCACCGCAGCGAGATTACCCGCCTGATCGGGCTTTCCCGCCTGCCGGCCAGCCTGCGCGAGGACTACGACGCCCGGGGCGGCGACATCAGCGTTTCGGTTCTCTACCTCCTTGCCGAAACCCCGGATGACGCCCTGCGACAGGTGCTTTGGGACAAGGCCAAGGCCGGCGCGACCCTCCGCCATTTGCGGGCCATCCGCGACGCGGCCCGCGCCGAGGGACCGGAAGCCGAGGGTCCGCCCCCCGCCGCTCCGGCGACACGGGCCATCACCCGCGCCTTGCGTGGCTTTGACCGGACCTTGGCCCAGGCGCGGCCCGAGGATCTGACGGCGGCCCAGCGGGAGCATTTGCAGCGTCTTCACGAGCGGATTAGCGCCTTGCTGGCCGCAGCCCGCATCTCCTGACCCATCGCTTTTTTACCATCCGGTTGGCCTGACGCGCGTGCCAGGAAGGACAGGCGGATGCTACGCCACGAACTCGCGTCCTCCCTTTCAAACTTGACGGCAATTTTGGTACCAATGACCTTGCGTTGGGGGGCCCCGTCTTGTGGTGTTCCTTCTCCCTTCCGGTCCGCTTAGGAGATCGCCGTGTCCACGCCCTCCCCGTTGCCCTTCCCTCTTCCCACCGAGCTTCGGATCAACCTGTGCAGCGGAAGTCAGCGGCCGCAAGGGTTCGTCAATATCGACCAGGGAAACGCCGATCTGGCCCTTGACCTGGATCGGGATCTTCTCCCCTTTCCCGACAACAGCGCCCTTTTGGTCGTGTGCATGTCGGCCATCAACTATTTCAGCCGGGACCGCGCGGTCGAAATCGTCCGCGATGTGCACCGCGTCTTGAAGCCGGGCGGCGTGGCCCGCTTCGGGGTTCAGGATCTGGCGGTCCTGGCCAGGAAATATCTGGAACAAGATGCCGGATTTTTCTTCCAGAAACTGCCCAATGGCATGGACCGTTTTCCGGGCGCGACATTCGCCGACAAGCTGAACGGTTTTTTTTATGGCTTCGCGGTCGGCTCCAAGCACTGCCGGTATGTGTATGATTTTCCCGCGCTGAAGGCCCTCTTCCAGGAAGCAGGCTTTACCCTGGTGGAACAGCGGGGGTTTCAGGAGAGCCGTTTTCCGGAAGCGGCCGCCCTCGATAATCGGCCAGAGCAGATGTTCTACCTGGAAGCCGTCAAGGCACCCCAGGGCCTGGATCTGGAAGCGGATACCCTCAAGCGGGCCCTGGCCGAAGACCAGGCTCAGAACCGCCTGTACAGCGAAGAGGCCTGGCAACGGGTGCTGCGCCTGCTTGACCTGACCCCCGGAGACCGAAGCGTGGTCGAAATGGCCTCGACCATTACCCTGACCGCCAACCGCCCGGAAGAGGCGGTCCGGGCGTGGGAGGATTATCTGGCCGTCCGTCCCGGCGATGTCGAAGCGATCAACCTGCTGCAGGCCCTGCGCCAGACCGCCCAACGCCAGCAAGGGGCCCGTCAGGCATTGATGCAGCAGCAGCGTCCGGCCTTGCGTCTGGCGTGGCCCGCCCCCCGCAATACAGTGGAGCCCGACCGGGCGCATCTTGAGAGCGCCATGAGCTGGCTCTTGCGTTCACAGGCGGCCCGGACCGATGGCGGATCGTCGGCCCAGTACATGATGGATCAGGAGCGCTGGGACGTTTCGTACCCCGAAACCACGGGCTACATCATTCCTTCCCTTCTTGCCTGGGAACGGCTGTCCGGAGACGAACGCGCCCTTCCCGCCGCCCGGCGGATGGCGGACTGGGAAATTCGCATCCAGTCTCCCACCGGGGGCACGGGCGAGGCCCTGGGGCACTACATCCGCCGGCCCCGGGTATTCAACACCGGTCAGGTCCTGCTGGGATGGGTGGCCCTGGCCCGGCGCACCGGCGAGGCCGCCTATCGGGACGCCGCGCTGCGCGCCGCGCGCTGGATCATCCGTTTGCAGGAAGCGGATGGGCGTTGGGAAAACTACACCTACGCCGGGGCTCGCTCCTACAAGGTCCGGGTGGCCTGGGCCCTGCTGGAAGTCGCGCGCCTGACCGGCGATGACGCCTGCCTGAAGGCGGGCCTGGCCGGCCTGGCCTGGACCAGGGCCCAGATCCAGCCCAACGGCTGGTTCGCGAATACCAGCCTGACCGATCCACAACGTCCCTGGACCCACTTGATCGGCTACACTCAGGTTGGCCTGCTGGAATCCTTGCGCTGCTGCGAGCGGATGGGCGTTGCCGTGCCCGACCGCGAGGGCCTGCTGGCTCTTTTGCATGTCTCGGCGCGCGGCAACGTGGCCGGTTATCTGCAAAGCCGCAAACCCGGCGCCACCCCCTGGCCCTTCCTGGGCCTGCGCGCGACCTATGCCCCCGACTGGAGCAGCAACGATGCGTGGAGCTGCGTCACCGGCAACGCCCAGATCGCCTTTTTCCTGCGGCGCCTGATGCCCCTGGTTCACGATCCCCTCCTGACCGAAGCCGCCGACCTGCTGATCTCGGATTTGAAGCGGACCCAGTTCCCGACCAGCGCCCCGAACGTGAACCTGCAAGGGGGCCTGCCTGGCGCCGATCCGATGGAGGCCCCCTATGTCTCCTTTGGTATTCCCAACTGGGGTGTTAAGTTTTTTGCCGATGCCTTGCTTGAACGGCTGCTGGTCAGCGACGAGGCCCTGGATTGCATCGGCTGATCGTCCGACGAAATTGGCGATAACGCCACGACACAAGGTTGGCATGCCCCCCTGGAACGCCTCCCCGCTCCGATCCCCTCTCTTGGGAACCGTGCGCTGCGTCATCCAGGGGGGATTCTTCCCCCCCCTGCCGGGAACGCGACGGGAACCCTTCCATGGATATGACCGCACAAAGCCGCAGAAAGCGCCCGGCCTATCGCTTTGGGCCCCTTGAACAGACCCTTGAACAGCTCAAGGAATTCGCGAGGACGGATCAATCCGAAACCGTCTTTGATGTGATTGACCTGCTGCTGACCCAGAATCCTGCACAGGCCCTTCCCATCCTGGCCCACGCCCATGACCTGTTGCAGATGCTGCCCAACCGCAGCCGATGGAACCTTTATGTGCGCCGTCTGTTCGATCTGGGAATCAAGGAAGGGGATCAGGTTCTGGACATTGGCAGCGGGCATAACCCGTTTCCGCTGGCCACCCACCTTGCCGACATTTCCTTGACGGATGGCACGATCGGACGGGCAGGAGTCCCCTTCCGCCACGTGGCGGGCAAGCCGGTGTTCGAGGTGCGGGTGGAAAACACCGGCTTCGCCGACAAGCAGTTCGATTTCGTGTACTGCTCCCATGTCCTGGAGCACAGCGACGACCCGGCGGCGGCCTGCCGTGAGCTGATGCGCATCGGCAAGCGGGGCTACATCGAAACGCCATCCCCGGGCAAGGACGCTTTCCTGGCCAGCGCGCTCACATCCAATCACCGCTGGAAGGTTTCGGTGCAGGCGGGGGTCCTGACCTTCGTTGAATACGAGGATTGGGAATTGCCCGGCCTGGACATCCCCCTTCTTCTTGACATGCACGTCAATCCGCAGACCCTGCGGGAAAAGGCCTTTTCGGCCCTGATTCACCTGCGGGCCGAGGCCGTCAACACAATGATGGTCTGGCAAGACGACTTCGAATTCGCGGTCCATCCTCGCCGGGGGCAGGGCGCCGTTAGCGTGAGCCCGCCGGCTTCCCCCAGATCCGTGCCCTCGTCTCCCGCGCGGCCGGCGGCGCCCCCCAACCCGGTGGCCGACGCCCTGACCCGACGCGACCAGCGTCTGCGTTTCATGCAGGTGCATGGGTTCTACGGGGCGTATCTCAACGCGTTTTACGCGGCGCGTCCGGGCCTTGACAGGGCACCAGCGGCCGCCCAGTACCAGGCCCTGTTCGAAGATGCCTTCAGCGGCGTCCACATGATTGCTCCGGCCATGGCCGAGGCCGGCTACGACGGCCGGCTGGTTGTCGCCAACGCCGAACCGGCGCAACGCGCCTGGGCGGCTGAACACGGGATTGATTTCGATCGCCTGGGACCGTCGGCGCTCCCCTTGTGCCTGATCCACCAGATCAATCTGTTCAACCCCGATGTTTTGTATCTTTCCGACCCCGTGACCTGGAGCCCGGCGCTTTTGCTGCCTCACCTGAAGCATCGGCCGCGCCTGGTGCTGGGCTGGCGGGCCGCCCATATCCCTAGCGATGCCGATTGGCGCGACATGGATGTGCTGCTTTCGTGCATCGGGGGCGTGCGCACCCTGGCCTCGCAGGTGGGGGCGCAAGCAGTGGATGCGTTCGCGCCCGGCATGCCCGACTGGATCGCCGACACGGTCGCCCCCCTGGAGCCCAGCGTGGATGTGGTGTTCACCGGTAACTGGGGCACTTTTCAGCACACCGCGCGCAACCGCCTGATCACGGCCATTGCCGAGGCGGCGCACCAAGACGGTTTTTCCCTGGCCTTGCACCTGTCAGGCGACCTGCGCGACACGCCCCCCGTGATTCATCCCTACCTGCGTCCGCCGGCGTTCGGGATGGAGATGCACCGGGTGCTGCGCTCGGGACGCATTGTTTTCGACGGACAGGGGGAAATCGGGCTTCTGGATCCGGCCACCGGCAAGGCTGTGGATGTCCGGGCCGGGGAAACGGGCAACATGCGCATTTTCGAGGCGGCGGGTACCGGCTGCTGTCTGCTGACCTTCGCGGCCACCAACCTCGCGCACTGGTTCACGCCGGGCACGGAAGTGGAGGTCTATCACGACGAAGCCTCGATGCTTGAAGCCCTGCGCCGGCTGCTGGCCGATCCCGGACGCTGCCGCGCCATGGGGGCCGCCGCCCGGGAACGGACCCGCCGCGATCATGCCATGGGGTGTCGCGTCCTCTGGATGGATGCCCTGATTAGGCGCCATCTAGGGCTGCCAATAGATCCCGCCACTCTGCCCTCTTTGGCGCTGATGTCGTAAGCCCTGTTTGCAATCCCTCTTTCCGCTCCTCACGTATACGAGGAGACCGGCAACCGAACGCAAGGATCCCCCGCGGTGACGGACCAATCCCTTTCCTCTTCGCCCGCCTCCTCCGACGCCGGGTCACCGCCTGCGCTGAACCCGCCCCTGGAGGCGATTCCCCCGGTCTTCACCATTGAAACCGTTCTGGGCTGCAATTTGCACTGCCCGGCGTGCGCCATCGGCGGTGGCATGGTGATGCGCAAGCATGGACGGTTGACGTTTGAACGCTATCAAATCGTTGCCGAGAAAATTCGCCCATACTGCAGGTATTTTTACCTGCACCTTTGGGGGGAACCACTCCTCAATATCGAAATTTACGATATAATCCGTCACGCTTCCCAGTATAGCCAGACCAATATCAGCACCAACGCCGTTACATTGAACGATGAAAAAGCGGAAAAGCTGATTACGTCTGGCGTGACGGATGTCATCGTCTCAATTGATGGGATGAGCCAGGATGTTTACGAACGCTATCGAGCGGGTGGGAAGGTCGATCGCGCCCTGAGCGGCCTCATGATGTTACAAAAATACAACCTGGCTCATGGCACTCCCGTCGCCATCATGCCTCAGTACATTCTGTTCAAGCACAACCAGCACGAAGCGGCTCAGTTCGCGCAGTTCTGCGCCGATATTGGCCTGCGCGCCACCTTCAAGGCTCCCTACCTGCGCAAAACCGAAGGCCTTGAATACTCGGATATTCCAGGATTCCGGCGCCAGCACCACGAAAATCAGGCCGACCGTCTGGAAGCCATGAAGACCTGTCAGAACGGTTGGAACGTTTTTACGATTCACCTGGATGGGTCCGTGGTCGCGTGCTGTTACGACCACAATCGCGAAACGTATTTCGGTAATATCTTTGAACAAAGTGTCGAGGAAATCTGGAACAGTCCGGCCTACACCCGCTTTCGCTACCGCCTGCGGACCGGGCACGCGGAGCGTTTTTGCGTCGATCAGTGTCTTTTGTACTGATGGCATCCCGATGGCCCGGGAGAGGAGGCGCCCGTCGATGCTCTCCCCACCGCGCCCTCACAGCCGCCATAGATCAATCCCGGCCGGACACGCGGCGCGATCCAGCACGCCCTTGACGTCGGCCACGACCCCTTGCCCCCCCTCCAACAGACGGGCCACCAGCTCCCATCCCCCGGTGCGGTAGGTATCGTGGGCAACCGCCAGGATCACCCCATGCGCGGGCCGCAGGGCGTCGGGCGAGGCCAGGGTCATGGCGTATTCCGCTTTCACCTCGGCCGGGTCGGCCAGCGGATCGACGATCTCGACCGTGACGCCAAAGGAGTGCAGTTCCTCGGCGATATCAACCACCCGCGTGTTACGGATATCGGGCACGTTTTCCTTGAAGGTCAGGCCCAGGATGACGACGTGCAACCCACCGCCCTGCCGGGGACGACGCAGTAGCAAGCGCAGCACCTCACGCGCGACATGAGCTCCCATGGTGTCGTTGATGCGCCGCCCGGCCAGAATGACCTCGGGGCGATAGCCCGCCTGCTCGGCGCAGTAGGTCAGGTAATACGGATCAACCCCGATGCAGTGCCCTCCCACCAGGCCGGGGGTGAAGGGCAGGAAGTTCCACTTCGTTCCCGCCGCCTCCAACACGTCGCGGGTATCGACCCCCAGGCGCCCGAAGATCAGGGACAGCTCGTTCATCAGCGCGATGTTTAAATCCCGTTGCGTGTTTTCCACCACCTTCGCGGCCTCGGCGGCCTGGATCGAGGGCGCCCGGTGAATGCCGGCCGTCACCACGCTGCCGTAAACCGCCGCGACGACTTCGAGCGTGGCGGCGTCCGAACCGGAAACCACCTTGCGGATGGTCGTGAAGCGGTGTTCCCGGTCGCCGGGATTGATCCGTTCCGGGCTGTAGCCGACCGTGAAATCCCGCCCGCAGACCAGACCGCTCCCCTCTTCCAGAAGAGGGACGCAGTCCTCCTCGGTTGCCCCAGGATAAACGGTCGATTCATAAACGACGATGTCGCCCTTTTTCAGGATAGCACCCACCGTGCGCGAAGCCGCGCGCAAAGGCCCCAGATCGGGCCGACGGGCCCGGTCGATTGGCGTGGGCACGGTGATGATGTGGAAATCCGCCTCCCGCAACAAGGCGGGATCCGTGGTCAAGGTCAGGCCCGCCCGGGCCAG
This sequence comes from Pararhodospirillum oryzae, assembly GCF_007992075.1. Taxonomy (GTDB): domain Bacteria; phylum Pseudomonadota; class Alphaproteobacteria; order Rhodospirillales; family Rhodospirillaceae; genus Pararhodospirillum; species Pararhodospirillum oryzae. Next base: position 14,340 of record NZ_BJZO01000064.1, on the reverse strand, counting down.
ATCCTGGTCTTCCACTTCGCCGGTGTGATCGTGTCCTGCGATCAAGGTATTGATGCGTGCGGGATTGATGTCAAACCCGATCACCCGCTGGCCCGCAATCCCGAATGCCACGGCCACGGGAAGGCCCACGTATCCCAGGCCGATCACGGAAATCTTTCGATCATGCGACACCGATCGCTCTCCTTGTTGTTGTCCGGCGCCTGAAAGGAAACTTCATGGCCCCGCCGCCCCAGGACAGGGAACCGCTTTTGGAAAAAGTCGAACGTAAAAACAAAGGAATAACACACCGCCCCCGGATCTGATGGGCTGCATGGCGCACCGGAGCATTTTCGACCGGGATGGACACTGTTCCGGAAGTTCGAAAGCGCGATACATCAAGAGATCAGAACGCATTTACTGATCTGTTCTGATCGGAATTCGCTCTAAAACGAAGCCAGGACGCGACGAGGCAAAGCGGAATCCGTTTCCATTTCTGCCTGTTCGTCACGCTTCAGTCCCGTCCAGCCGGCCGAAATCGCGGCGATAAGCTCATCGGAGGTCAGGGTCAATCGAGCCTTTTCTTCAGTTAGTAGTGAAGAAAATAAATTTTTCGCCGTCGGCACAACAAATGCCGTCGGGATACCCATGCTCAAGGCTTCGATAGCGCATGTCGAAATCTGCGTTACGTGGTGGTCGCACACCGAAAGAACTGTTGCCAATGATGACTCGTTAGCCATCTCTACTTCAATATTCGGTAAACCTACGCCAGCAGCCCATTCGATCAGATCCGCCTCGTGAAGCAATCGCATTTTTTTCTTGCGCCCCCACGGGTGGCAGCGCAGCAGCCAGAGCCAATCGCGGGGCGCTTTCACCATGGCTTCCCAGACGACATCATCCATGGGCTTGATTCCGAACGTCACCAAGATACGGTGACGATAAGGACGGGCCCAGAAAGCAAGCCTTTCGGCCAAGCCGGTCTCTTCGTCGTCCCGGGCCTGTTCCATGAAATCGGAGCGCCCTCCGATCTGGATCCGATGCGGATGCCCGTTGTCAGGCCACCAGCCGGCAATCTGCCGCGCCGAACTTTCCCCCCACACAAAAAACCAGCGGGGCAACAAAGCATATCCTTCTGGAGGCAAGGCCACCCAGTGGGTGTAAGGAGGCTGGTAGTCTCCCACCACGCAATGCTGCGCTTCGGCGACAGGAATCCCCAACCGGGCACAGGCCCACAGCAAGGCAAAGCCGGAAACATAATAGTAACACGTTAAAATAACTAACCGAGGCCTCAACGGCTCGATGACTTTTTCCATCATCTTGCGTTGAACAAGAAGAGAAGCAATGTCATAAGCAATGCCATCAAGGTCATTTTCAATGGAAATATTGAATTTTTTTTCCGTTAAGACACAAATATTATTCAGCAAATCTTCAGCAACATTAAGAAATTCTGATAATTCACGGCTCTTCAAGGCCATCTCTACGTTTTTATTATTATTACTTTCAATAAAAAGCGTTGCCCGAGCGCGAGGAACCATTTGCATGCCCTCGCTAAGCGCCATCTCCATTTTCAGGACTGAACCTTGTTCCGCTGCGGCATCAAACCAGCCGTCCAGAAGAGGCGCCCGGAATCCTTGTGCGGACTCGCGGTTGTGTTCATCGAACCGGGTATAAATGATCACAGGCCTCCGGGTTCCCTCCCAGGCCTGGAAAGAAGACGGTGGTGTTTCAATACATGTTTTAGGGTGATAGCACTCTTCCAGTAATGCTCCTCCCTCCTCTTCAATTGCCTGGATGGCGTCTTGAGACGCGCGCCCCAGGATAACATTATGCATTTTTGTCATTAACTCATAGCGGATAAAAGGCCATATATGAATTCCATCTACTAAAAAATCATTAATCGGGATATTCTTTTCAAGAAAAACAAAATAACATCCCAATGTTTTTTCATAAAACATCGCTTCACAACCATTCTTGCTAGAGTTTTCTCACCATAAATGATTTGCTCTATGCTGGACAGGGCATAAAAATAATAAAAAATTCAGAACGCATTCCATGATTATTCCTTATAGGAGTGCGCCCTGAAATGGATCAGGCCTCTTTCCAGCCATGAGCCTTCAACCACCATTCCAATTGGCCCATTTGCCAGGGATAATCAATGTCCAACCCTGCTTCATTATAAATAGGATGGATGTTCTTGCCCATCCAGCGTTGGGGCGAAACCCCCTCTTCCAAATGATCCAGGTTGCCCGGACGAATGACCGTCAAGGCAACATCGGCGAACCAGGCATCCCCCTGGCTGTCCCGATCGCATGAAAAGGTCGTCGGGTCCCCAAGCGCCTCGAAATCGACGAAGGGGTGCACCAGACCATCGGATCCAATGCGCCGGGCCCGCAGAGGGCTCCACATGTTATAGCGCGAAACCGTGATCGCGGAATCCAGGTCCGGGTTCTGGCGCAAGGCCGCGATGGCCTCACTGATCTGGGCCGGGTTTACGGTCGGTGCGTTGCAAAACAGACACACCAACAGTTCCAGCGGCTGGCCCGTGCGGCGCACGATCTCGTCGCGCCCGTGCACATAGGCATCCTCGGCCAGGGCGGCGTTGGTCGCCAGGTGGGGCGGGCGATCGATCACTTCCACGCCGTTGGCCCGGGCCAGGGTCTTGAGCTGCTCATCGTCGGTGGACAGGTAGACCCCCCCGACCTCGGGCGCATCCAGCGCCGCGCGCATGGGGTACCAGGACAAGGGGCGCCCCAAGAGCGGGGCCAGATTCTTGCCCGGGAACCCCTGGCTACCCTTACGACCCAATAAAAGCGCTGCGATCATCGGTTCCTCGCCAGACTATCGAAAACAAGGGATGCCACGGGTTCCAGAACGGATTGAGGAGCCGCCGTGAACCGGCTGAACCCGGCAAGGCACGGTTCGCTGAAATCGGGACGATACAATACCTTGTCCGCCAACGCCGCATGCACCCGGGGTGCCTGGTCGCCAAAGGCCACATGCAGGAAATTGCCCTCGCCCCTCAAGACCGGAAAGCCCCGGCCCGCCATCTGGTCCAGAAACCACGCCTTGCCGTCAAGAATCCGGTCCACCGCGGCCATGACCGTGTCGGCGTGGTCAAGCAGGCGGTCCAGCAGCGCAAGCCCCACGGCATTGACTTCGTACATCGGGCGCAGCTTGTGCAATAAGGCCGTGGTCGTGGGGGTGGCCACCAGGCAGCCGATGCGTGCCCCCGCCAAGCCCCAGGCCTTGGCGAAGGTCCGCGCCACCATCAGGTGCGGATGGCGGTCGATCAGGGGAAGAGCTGTGATCTTGCAAAAGGGATGGTAGGCCTCATCAACCAGCAAGGCCCCCCCTTCCCGTCCCACGGCCTGGGCCAGAACGTCCAGAGCGTCGAGGGACAGAACCGATCCGGTCGGGCTGTCCGGGTTCGGCAGGCAGACCAGGCGCGGATGGTGTTCAGCCACGGCCGCAAGCAGCTTCTCCATCCCCAGGAGCGGTCCCGGCTGGTAGTCAACGGCAACAATCCGGGCGCCGAACATCCTCGCGTACACGGGGTACATGGCGAAGCTGGGCGCGGTCATCAGCACCGTGTCTCCTGGCTCCAAAAAGGCCTCGTACGCGGTCCGGATGGCTCCGTCCGATCCGGCGGTGAACAGCAAGGCACTGGGAGAGAGACCCAGGTGGGCCGCCAGCTTCGCGTAGACCGGCGCGGCGTCGGGATAATCCAAGGCGGCCTCGGGCGGAAGAGCGGCCAGAAGGTTCCCGATCAGGACCCGCAAGGCGAGATCCGTGTTCTCATTCTTGTCGAGCCGAAGGCGACCGTCCCGCCCGGCCGGTCGGGTCCAATCGGGACGCTGCAAGCGCTCGTCGTGCAAAGCCGGACGAAAGGGAGGCGGGCAGAAAGGCTGGGTCATGGCAGCCACGCATCCCGGGGGAAAGATAAATCAAGCTGAACCGGGTCATCGGCAGGGCGGGGCGCGCGGTCGCGCTCCACGGCAAGCACACCGAACAACACCCGCTCCACCGGCGTGCGGGCCGTCGCGGAAGGCTTGCCCCAATACCCATACGCCACAAGACGGCGCGTCTCGGGCAGTGTGGACAGCATGGATAAAGCCGTGTTGAGGTTCAGCACCACATAAGCCGCCTTCTCGCACCCTTCCGGCACGGGGTCGTCTCCGTAGTGAATATACTGGAAGCTTTGTGCGAGCGAGGTTACGGAAGCCCCCGGTGTCAGGCGCAAGGAAACAACCATCACCCCGCCCGGAGCCACCCGGGCCCAGCTCGCGGCCAGGATCCCCGCCGTGTCCAGGTTCCAGTCCGCGCAGCTCAGGTTGACCACCATGTCAAAGCCCTGGGAAGCAAGGCTTGCGTCCTCGACCACGTCGCCCACCAGCAAGCGGGTCTCGGGCGGCAGGTCACCCGCCTCTCGTCCGGTTGCGATGGCCTGGGGATTGATATCGATCCCGGTGTAGGAAGACAAAGTGAAGCGCCCGCCCAGCATCGCCCCCAGTCCACCAGCCGCGCAACCGACATCAAGGACATGACCGAACGTTTCCCGTTCCCGGGCGAGGCAATCAAAAATCCAACGCTCGGAAGGATAATAATCATCCCACTTCCGGCGGGACCGCCCAAAATATTTGGAGATTTCCTCGCTATGGTAATGAATATTTTTTTCTTTACTCACCATGTCATACCCTGCATTTTTGTTTATACAAAACATTTCTATCATCTTTAGGCGTTATTTTTATTTTTCCGCCACGCCAGGACCGTGACCAGATCCTTGTCGGTCTGAAGCACCCCAAAGGGCGGCTTGCGCCCCTTTTCCCAGGTTGCCTGATGCAGGTCGACCAGCATGTACTCGAAGCCCTGGGCGCTCAGGACTCCCAGGATATCGCCTACCCGACCCTGGCTGTCCTCAAGGTGGTGCACCTCGATGATCATGCGATCGACGGCGCGCAGGGCCTCGCCGCAATCAGGGATCAGGGTGTATTCAGCCCCTTCGACATCCATCTTGAGCAGCCCCACCCGGCGCCCGCGTTCCAGCCAGTCGCGCAACCGCACCGAGGGCAGGCGCCGCCCCCCTTGGCCATCGGCACTCACATGACCGGCGTCGTCGCCGGCCCCGCTGAACACCACACCCTGGTCGTGGCTCCACACGGCCGCCGCGTAAACACGGGCTTGATTGACCCCAAAGTTTTTCAGATTCTCGGCGGCCAGGACAGCCAGGGCCGGATCCGCCTCAAAGGCCTCGATCTCGCACCCGGGGTACTGGTTGGCGAAGAACAGGCTGGCCAGCCCAATGTGGGCACCACAATCCAGGATATAAGGCGCCGGCTCGGCCGGATCGAACGCATACAGTTTTTCGTTAAAAATTTGCTGGAACTGAAAATAGAAGCTGTGCAAATCAGCAAAGCGCAGGGGCCGCCCTTCCGTCAAAACATGCCCCGGCAGCCGGCGGGGGAAGAAGGGACGCAGCAAGCCTACCTCGCGCAGCATGGCGGACGGGTCGCCGATGACAAGGGGGGGATCCTGGGGGATTGGCCGCGCTGGCTGCGCCATCACGGGCGCCGAAACCGGGGGCAGGATCCGGTCCACCACCTGGCGGTGGAAACCGGCAAAGGCAGAGATAAACCGGGACTTCAAGGCCGGATCGGGCCGCCAGCTTTCGGCAACCAGTTTTTGAACCTGGGAAGCCGCCTGATTGAGATCGGGGGACAGGCGGGCAATCAACCCCTCAGGCAGTTCTGACGAAAACGCCGTGGACGCATGAACGGTCGCGACCGCATGGGCCGAGACGATGCTTTTGGCCAAGGCGCCTTCGATCGACGCCGACCATAACGAGGGAACCGCTACCAGCTTGGCCCGACGCATCAGCTGGGCAAGACCACTTTCCCAACTCAAGGACAGCATCATGATGTTGGGAGGAATCTCGCCTTGAAAGACTTCGCGCGAGATCGGCAGAAAGAAAGAGACCTGGGGCAGGCGGGTGGCCAGACCGATGATCCACATGATCCCCTTCGCGTAGGAAGGATGACCGTGATAGACAACATCAACGGTTTGCTGTTCCTCGGAAAGCCGGCCGTGTTCAAAATCGTCAAACACGTCATCCCAGTCGCCACACCACAAACCGACTTCCTGAATGTCGGCCCTGGGCCCGAACTGCATGCGCGCGAGGCGACCGTGGTTGTAGTTCTGAACGAAAAAGGTCACGTGACCGTCGCGGCCCAGGGCGTGAAGCCGCTGGATGAATTCATAGCCAAAGCCGTCTTCAACCGGCATGGGGCGGCAGCCGGTGGCCTGGCCGACTTCCATCCGTCCCCCCAGGCAGCGCAGGCACGGCTGGACTTCGTTTTGCAGATGATTGTAGCTGGTCGCGCAAAAAAAGCTGGAATCAAGCACGTAATAGTGCGACCGGCGGCCGGCGGCGGCACGCCGTTCCATGATTTCAATGGCTTCCCGGCGACCGAAAAACTGCGGATGCAAAAGAAGGAAGTTGGGTGCCCGAACCGCGCGTTCGAGGTCGGCATCCGGAATGCGGTGGCCCAGGGGCGCGCACAAAATCCGGACGTCCTGGCGCCCCTTGGTCGTGAGGTCGCGTACGATGTGGCTCACGAAACGGCCGGTTCCCGTTCGATCGGCCGGAATGCCGGTCAGAACCAGCCAGTCCGTTTCGACATGCGGGGCCGGACCGTACACTTCGACAATCGCTTCGGGCATGGGAGTGGTCATGGTGCCTACCTGTTCGGGGCCGTTGTCGCGGAACCTGCGCAAGGGAGAGTAGCCCCTGGCGGGCGCCATTGAAATTCCTCTTCGGAGACGTCGGTTCAGCCCCGAGAGCCTTCATCCGACGGAGGCTAAACCAAGCGTACTGCATAAAGCGCCGCACAAAAAATGAAAGACGGCACTTACCTTTCAGGTCTTATTATTTCTGCCCCTTGTTAAGGGAACCAATACACATCAAGACCGGGCCCTGCTCCGGCGTTCAAGGCCGCAAGAGGCGTGTCCGCTGGCGGCGCCTCCAGCAACGCCCGCTTGGCCGCTCCCCCGGCTAGCAAAAACAGGGCCCCGGTGGCCTGCAACCGGGACAAGGACAAGGAAAGACGCGTGCGCGGTTCCACCGGGGCCCGGGCTCGCACCAGGCCACCCCCGTCGGGCGTTTCCCAGGGCTGACCGGGAAACAGCGAAGCTACATGGCCATCCTCGCCCAATCCCAAGACCACGGCGGCAAAGCGTCCGGGTAGTTCCGAGGGATCAGCCGCCAGGGGTTCCAAGGGATGCAAGGCCGCCGCCGCCGCGGCAAGGCCCCGACGCGAGCGAGCGATCTGGCCCAGGTTGCTCGCCGGATCGTCCGAAGGCACCTGGCGCTCATCGGTAACGGTCACGATGATATCGGCCCAAGGCAGAGGCCGGGCAAACAGACAGGCGAATAGCCCGCGTGGCGTCGAGCCGCCGGGCAAAACCAGCCAAGCCCGGGGTTCGGTTGCCAGAACCCGCCGAACGGAAGATTCCAGGGCTTCGGCCAGGGCCCAGGCGGCGGCCTGGGCGTCGGGAAAGGCGTGAATCACAAGGTGGTTCACGGTTTCAGGCATGGCTTCAGCACTCCGGGAAGCGCCACCAGGTCGGGAACGACGGCGACGCCGGCAGGAAATGGCGACGAAGCCCCCGCCGGCACCCGGCCCAGGAACAGGCAGCCGGCCTGACAGGCGGCTTCGAAATCCGTGGTCGCATCGCCAATGAACAGAACCCGGCCCGCTTCCAACTGGTGACGCACCAGGATATCGGCTGTCAGCGCGGCTTTTTTCGCCGGCGACCCACGCATTTCAGCGAAAAAGGATGTCATGTTCCGGCGTTGCAAAATACGCAGCAACTCAATTTCAGGGGTCCCCGAAACGATGAACAAAGGGAGACGATCCTTCAAGAAGGCCAGCAGCGCCCCGGCGCCCGGAACCTCGGGCGCCTGCGCAACGGCATCTTCCACCAACCCCCCAAACCGGTCCGCCCAGCGTGTCACCTCGTCGTCGGTCAGGGGCGTGCCCAGAAAAGCCGCGTGATAATGCCGGATCTTGTCAAAGCGCGAAACGCCCCCATGGGCCTCGTGATGGGCTATCACCTGGCCGACCACGTCCGGACCCGCTTCTTGATACAAGGCCGCGAAGGCTCGGGTCTTGACGTCGACGGACTCAGCCAGAACCCCGTCGAAATCAAAAATTATCGCATCCAAAAAAGATGGGAGCCTGTCCGCGAACCGGGGAGCGTCGGAGTTATTCATATCGGCTCCGGCAATTCCGTGTCGGCAGGCGGTAACGTTTCGTGGATCTCGGCCATGCAATCCAGAAGACCTTGCCCCATGTCCACGAAATCATTGCTGACCAGCTTGTGTCCGACCTGAGGACGAAAACTATACGGCGTATGCACGTAGTGGGAATCGCTGGCCGTGGGCAAGACGGAAAGGCCTACCTCCCGGCCGGAGATCGTTGCAATCATCTGCATGACATCGCGAATGAGCATGTGTTCCTGGCCGGTCAGAACCACATGACGGTTTTCAAATTCCGGGCTCAGGATTTTCACGCTCATGCGGGCCGCGTCGCTCACATGAATGTATTCCCGCTGCGCCTGATCGGAGCCGTAATACGTAATGGTTCCCGTCGTCAGTGCCTCGCGAACCATGCGATGGATGGTATTGTTCTGGTTCGCGCGCCGCCCATACAGCGAGCCATAGCGCAAAATCGTGAACGGCAAGCCGAAACGGGCCTGGTAGGCTTCGATGAACAGTTCAGCGGCTTGCTTGCTGGCCCGATAAAGCCCCCCTTGCACGGAAAAAACATAAACGCTGCTCGCGAATACGAAGCGCCTCGCGCAAAACTCCCGAGCCGCTTCCAACGTGTTGATCATCCCCACCACATTGGTGGTCAACGTCGTGGCCGGTTTATCGGCCGCGTCGTCGATGTCGGCCAGAGCGGCAAAATTATAAACAACCTTGCAGCCCGCCGTGGCTTCGCGCACCAGGGCGGCGTCCAGGATCGATCCAACGATCATCGTTTGGTCGGAACGCAGGTAGGGCGAGGGAACGAGATCGAAGATCCGGACATCGAAGCCCGTGTCCGACAAGGCATCGGCGACATGGCTGCCAAGGAAGCCGGATCCCCCAAAAACAATGACGGTATCGGATCGTTTCATGACGCGTTCGGGATCAGGCCCGCCTCTTTAAGGGCACGTTCCAGGTTGGCGGCGGCTTCCAGTTCCATCTGCCGACGGGTTTCCAGGGCGGCCGAGCCCATGTGAGCAGTCAAGACCACGTTTTGCAGGTTCATCAGGGGGCCATGATACGGCTCGTCGGCAAAGACATCGAGCCCGGCACCGGCCAGGTGCCCGCCCTCCAAGGCCGCGTGCAAGGCGTTTTCATCGACCAACGCCCCCCGGGCGGTGTTGACCACCACCGCACCGGCCGGCAGCAAGGCCAGGCGCGCCGCATCCAGAACAGGCCCCCCTTCGCTCGCGGCGCAGTGCAGCGTCACGACGTCTGACTGACGCAACAAGGTTTCCAGGGAAACCAGGGGAACCGTCGGCACGGCCCCCCCGGCCATCATCGGGTCATGCGCCACCACCCGCGCGCCAAAGGCCTGGCACAACCCGGCCACCCGCCGCCCGATGCGGCCCAACCCGATCACCCCCACCGTACGCGCCCCCAACAGCCCGCCTTGCAGGCTTTTCCAGGTTCCAGCGCGCATGGCCCGGTCAGCCTCGGCGACACGTCGCAAGACCGCCAGCATCAGCGCCATGGCCAGTTCCGCCACGGCCGCCGCCGGAGCATCGGGGGTATTGCGCACCAAGATCCCCCGCGTGGCCGCCGTGCCCAGGTCTACGTTGTCAAGTCCGGTGCCACACCGCGACAACACCTTGAGGCCCGTGGCCTGCCGCAGCACGGCTTGTGTCAAGGGCTCGACGCCGGCAATCATGCCGACCACCCCCGGATTGGCCAAAAGCTCTCCGACTTCCTGTTCGGAAAGTCGCCGCTTGGTGGGATTGGTCACGATTCCGAAACCGGCCGCGCGCAAACGCGCCAGAACCGGGTTGTGATCAACGTCAAAGCTGCTGGTCGTAATGGCGATCTGCATGGGGTCTCTACTAAACGAGGCTGCACCGGTTGCACGGATGGACGCGGGCGCGCTGGCCATTTTGGTGGTGCTCGCGCAGGGCCTGATAGGCGGGACCTCGCCAGAGGTCGGAGATCGAGGCGTCATCGACCGAGCCCAGGGCCAGGGCCGACATGAAATCCACCTCGCAGGGGTTCACGGTTCCGTCCCACCAGATCATCATCCGCCGCCATAGATCGGAACACGGCGCGCTCACCGAGGAAAGCGGCTCGTCGTAGACGTTTTCCTTGGCGTAATAGCGAACAAAGGTTACCTGATCGACCATGTCGGACCAGAAGGCCTGCATCATCTCGATGTCTTGTTCCGTTTCCAGCATGTGGACACCGGATACCCGGGTCAAGGTACGCGCGCCCGGGTAATGGGCGGCCCGGATCTGGTTGAACTGACGAATGTTGCGCACGACCTGGTCCAGCTTGCCGTTGCGCCGCAAGCGGCCGTACAGGGGTTCCTCGGCGGCATCGGCGGAAAAGACCAGGGTGGAAACCCCGGCCGACAGCAAGGCGTGGCACTTGTCCTCGGTCAGCATCGAGGCATTGGTGTTGATCTTCAAGGCCAGGAAACGCCCGGCCACGGCGGCCAGCATCGGCGTGATGTCGGGGCACAGCAGCGGCTCGCCCCGCGAGGCAAAGGTGATCGCCTCGACCTTGCCCGCCAGTTCGTCGATCAGACGGCGAAACCGCTCCAGCGGCATGTGCCCCATGTGGCCGTTGCTTTTACGGGTAAAGGGGCGATGGCTTTGAAAGCAGAACACGCAGCGGAAATTGCACATCGAGGTCAGCTCGATTTCCACCGATGGCGGATAGGCATCGAGCAGGTAATGCTCGGGATAAACATCGAACCGGTAGCGATAGGCCAGGAAACGCCCCAGATCCCTGGTATCCACCCGCTCCATTTCCGCGAGAACGTGAGGTTTCAGCCGAAAAAGCGCGAGAGGGCCCGGCTCCAGCACATCGCGGGCCGCTCGGGCGGCCAGGGGATCGATCCCGCCCGTGTTCCCGTCCGGGCCCGCGCACGACGCAAGAAAGGTGCCCAGGCGCTCCTTGGCCCGGTCCAGGGCTCCGGCATCCAGGCCGAGGCTTTCAATCGCCTCGGCTTTTTGATAGGCGGGCTGCGCAACGGTCATTGGGAGCCTCTTTTGCAAGCCCGACGCCCCAGGCGCCAAGCGAAAAAAATGCAGCGGATCGACCCTAAGGGATCACTCTTAAAGAGGCCTTTTCCTGCCCTTCGCTTTTTTACATGGCGCAACGCGATGCTGGCGTCCATCCTAGAGTGAGCCCCGAAAAGTGGGAACCGCTTTTTGGGTAGGCCCGATGGGACACCTCGCGGTTTCCCTCAAACAATGCGAAGGAAGGAAAACAAGGGCCGCGCGAGGGCTCTCCCCCGCCCATCCTCCTCGAAACCAAACGAAAATTGTAAAGAAAAGGCACGAGCCTTTTCACTCTGGCAAATCCTCGAAGCTCTACCAATCACACGTACAGTTTGACGCCCTTCCTTTCAAACGGTATCCTTCTCGTCCTACCCTCGAATTTTTTATAGATTAAATTTCCTGTGCCTTAAGGAAAGACCTTTTTGGAGGTGGAAATGAAGGAAAATCCTCTTCTTCCAGACCGACAGTCTCCAAACGCGAAATCATTTCGCGTTCTTTTTCTATATCCAAACATACAAATGAGCGCTCTGGCGCCCCAGGGGATTGCCTACCTTTCCGCTGTTCTCAGGCAGAATGGGTTTGTTGTGGATATTTTTGACACAACATTTTATACGTCAGACCTGACCAGCGATACAAATAACGAGAAAGTTTATTTATCCATCGTTCGACCCTTTAATTGGGATGAAAAAGGGATAACCCCCCAACCGGGCGACATGCTTTATGATTTTGCCCAGAAAATCGAGGAATTCCAACCCGATCTTCTGGCAATTTCCGTCGTGGAGAGCACCTGGTGCATTGCGGATATCATGCTCCAGAACCTGCCCCGCCGGATACGGACGATCGTGGGGGGGGTGTTTCCCACCTACGCCCCGGAAATCGTCATCGCACACCCCAACGTTGATTATCTCTGCCGGGGCGAAGGCGAACTGGCCTTGCTTTCCTTGTGCACCGCCCTGGCGGATGGCAAGGACACCACCGCGTTGCCCAACGTCTGGGCCAAGATCGACGGGACGGTGCACCGCAATCCCTTGGGATCCACCCTGACCCTGGACGACCTGCCCTTACCGGACTGGAGCCTTTTCGAAGAAAAAAGCCTGTATCGCCCCATGCAAGGGCACGTTTACAAAACCATTGGCGTCGAAACCCAGCGCGGATGCCCCTACAAGTGCACATATTGCAACTCACCTGCCAACAATGAGTTGTACAGGAACCAAAAAGTAGGTGCTTTTTACAGAAAGAAGTCCATCGCCCGGATTGCGCAAGAGCTTTCCCGGGTTGTCGATATGTATTCCCCTGAATTGATATATTTCGTTGTTGATACCTTCCTTGCCATGAGCGACCGGGAACTTGCCGAGTTCTCGGAGATGTACCAGGATTTTAAAATTCCGTTCTGGATGAACACCCGCGCGGAAACCATGACCCCGTGGCGCGCGGAACAGCTTGAAAAAATGAACTGCCTGCGGGTCAACATCGGGATCGAACACGGCAACGACGCCTACCGAAACAAAATGCTGCTCAGGACCGTCAGCAGCGAGCGCATGCTGGAGGCCTTCCAGGCCTGTTCCGGACGCAGCTTCGTATGCGTTGCGAATTCGATTATTGGGTTTCCCGACGAAACCCGTGATCTTGTTTTCGACACGATCGAATTCAATCGCCGCCTTCCCCGCGACATCGAAGCATCGGGCGCCTTTATTTTCACGCCGTTCCACGGCACCCACTTGCGAGAGGTCGCCGTGGCACGCGGCTACCTTGATCCCGCAACCATCTGTGCTTCCAACGTAACCAGAGGCAGCCTTTTGCACATGCCGACCCTGTCCCCCGAGGAGTTGCTGGGACTGTGCCGGGTCTTCAGTTTCTATGTCAAAATGGAAAAGGAACGCTGGCCGGAAATCCGGCTTGCCGAGAGCAACACGGCGGAAGGCGAACGAAAATTCAAGGAATTGCGGGATGAATTCGTGGAGCGTTACCGCAACTCGACGATCAATCCCAAGGAAGCAACCGGCGTCTACACATCCCTTGAATGAAACTCATTCATCCCGTATCCAGATTTGGCATGACACATGCCGTCTTGGGACGTGGGATGCCACCTCCTGAAAGCACAGCAAATACCCACCCATGAACCCATAAATTTCTCGAAAAGAGAAAAACCATGATCACGGATTTGACCGGCGAATTCGATGGGCGCAAGGAAATTTTTGTTCAGATCCAGTATAACAATCGGGCAGTTCGTTTTTTTGCACCCAACTGGCTAACCCATTACCGTGCCCACACGATGTTCAGCAAGGAGCCGGAAACGGTGGCCTGGCTGGGGGAGATGGGGCCTCGGGATGTTCTTCTCGATATCGGCGCCAATATCGGCAGCTACACCATTTGGGCTGCCGGGATTCAAGGATGCAAGGTTGTCGCGGTCGAGCCGGAATCCCGTAACTTTGCAATTCTTCAAACAAATGTTTTTTGCAATGGCCTTCAGGAAAAAGTTACCGCTTTTTGTGCGGCAGCTGGAGATTACGACGGAATCGGAACCTTGTTTGTCAATGGATTGCTGGCGGGCAATTCTTCGCACGAACTTAATTACGCGGTTGACGCCGCCTTGACTCCCAAGGACATGCCGCTGCGCCAGGGCATCATGGCGGTGCAGGTGGATACCTTGCTGGCCAATGCCGAGATTCCCTTCCCGACCCGAATCAAAATCGATGTGGATGGCTTCGAGCATCAGGTTGTCGACGGCATGCAAAAAACCCTGACCGACGAAAGCGTGTCTTCGGTCCTGATTGAACTGGATCCGACCTTGCCGCCTCATGCGGCCTTGATCGACCGTTTCACCGATTTGGGGTTTGCCTACGACCCGGCCCAGGTCGAGGCGTCTTATCCCGGGAACCCGCACGCCAACTACATTTTCCGGCGGGTCTGACCCCCTCGCCACAAGGGGCGAGGCGCCAGCAGGAGGGCGCACCGTGTTCCCCTGCAGCGACAGGGGATAAGCATCGAATGGGATGGATTTTATATGTGAGAAAAATCCATCCCATTATTTTTTATCCAAAAAATTTGGAACAACGAAATCTA
>NZ_BJZO01000063.1 GCF_007992075.1 Pararhodospirillum oryzae | reverse complement strand
TCCAGTTTCAGTCTAGTAGCGCTCGATGCGGGCAAGGCAGCCTGGGGACTCCGGAGAAAGGGTGATGTCCAGGGCGTCGGCTCCCATCGGGCGCGGGATGATCAGGCCGGGAAACGGCCGTCCCACCCAGACAATGAGCCGGTCATGGCCGGGCAAGGTTGCCTTGAGAACGTCAAGGGGGGCATTGACCGCCGTCACCACCAGGCCGTCGCGGCCCAGAAAGGGGATGGTGGCCGGGCCGCTTTCCAGGCATTCGGCCACGGCCAGTGAAGGCAGAAGGGTCGGCAGGGCCGCAAGCAGGGCCAGGGCCGGCCATCGGGGGGGTACGCGCAAGGGCTGCTCCCGCCGGAACAGGAAGGGGGGGATTCCCCGGGAAAACGCTTCCCCCGGTTTTGGGAGATGTGCGCGTCGAGATCAAGCCCCGTCCCCGGAAAATCTAATCGACTCGAAACAGCGGTTTCGTCCCCCGGTGCACTCTTTACGCTCTTGCGAAAAAGGGCCCCGGCCTTTCATACTGGCCGCCGGTCAAGGAGGTGCCGGCCCGTGGGGCTGGCGCCGCCTCATTCTTTAGCGTGAACTATCCGAGTGCTTTAGGAGGACATCGCGGGCCGGGGCCCCGCCGGGAACTCCCCAGGACGATCAGGGGCGTTGCCGGCTTGACTTGAGCAACCCCCAGGGGCTACATGACCAAAGACCTCTGGTTTTGGCTCCGGCGCTCCCCCCGGTCGGGCCTGTCGTCCTCTCCTCAGGCAAGGAGCGTCATGCATGCAAGCCATGCTGCTGGACTATCTGCCGATCCTGGTCTTTCTCGTCATCGCGACGGTGGTGGCGGCGGGGGCTATCGCGGCATCCTATCTGGTTGTGCCGCAAGCCGGCGACCGCGAAAAGGAAGCGGCCTATGAATGCGGATTCGAGGCGTTCGACGACGCCCGGTCCCGCTTTCAGGTGCGTTTTTACCTGGTGGCCATTCTTTTCATCATCTTTGACCTGGAAGTGGCGTTCCTCTTCCCGTGGGCGGTCAGCCTGGGCAGCCTGGGCGGCTTTGGCTTCTGGTCGATGATGGTGTTCCTGACCATCCTGACCGTCGGCTTCGTCTACGAATGGAAGAAGGGAGCCTTGGAATGGGAGTGATCTCCCCCGGTGGCCTCCAGGGGGGGGCGCCCGTCCCTCCGGGGCCTGATCAGGACGCCCTGCTGGGCGCCGTTTCGGCCCAGATCGAGGAAAAAGGGTTCGTCCTCGCCAACGTGGACAACCTGATCAACTGGGGCCGCACCGGTTCGTTGTGGCCCATGACCTTCGGTCTTGCCTGCTGCGCCCTGGAGATGATCCAGTGCGCCTGCTCGCGCTACGACCTGGACCGCTTTGGCGTCGTGTTCCGGCCCAGCCCGCGCAGCTCGGACGTGATGATCGTGGCGGGCACGCTCACCAACAAGATGGCCCCGGCCTTGCGTCGCGTGTACGACCAGATGGCCGAGCCGCGTTGGGTGATCTCGATGGGCAGCTGCGCCAACGGGGGCGGGTACTACCATTATTCCTATTCGGTGGTGCGCGGCTGCGACCGCGTGGTGCCGGTGGATGTGTACGTGCCGGGCTGCCCGCCCACCGCAGAGGCCCTTTTGTACGGCGTGTTGCAGCTTCAAAAGAAGATCCGACGCACCGGTGCCTTGTACCGCTAGGCGCCCCCCAGGCCCGCACACGGAACCAAAGCCCCATGACGACGACACTCAAGGAACGGATGGAGAGCCTGACCGAACTCGGGGCTCGCATCGAAACGGCCTTGCCCACCGACGTGGTGCGCGCAAGTCTGGAGCGGGACGAACTGGTGGTCATCGCGTTGCGCCCGGCCATCGTGCGCGTCCTTACCTTTTTGCGCGACGACAGCGCCTGCCGGTGCAAGCAGCTGGTCGACCTGTGCGCCGTGGATTATCCCGGCCGCGAGGAACGCTTCGAGGTGGTCTACAATCTGCTGTCCTTGCACCATAACCACCGGGTGCGCGTGAAGATCGGCGCCGCCGAGGACACGCCGGTGCCGTCGGTGACGCGGGTGTTCTCGACCGCCGGCTGGTTCGAGCGCGAGGCCTGGGACATGTATGGCGTCTTGTTCGCCGACCACCCCGACCTGCGCCGGATCCTGACGGACTACGGGTTCGAGGGGCATCCCCAGCGCAAGGACTTCCCGCTCACCGGCTACAAGGAAATCCGCTACGACGAAGGCGAAAAGCGCGTCGTGTACGAGCCGGTCCGCCTGACCCAGGATTTCCGGGTGTTCGATTTCCAAAGCCCGTGGGAAACCCTGGATACCCAGCTCGGTCGCCTGCTGCCCGGCGACGAAAAGGCGAAGGGGAACGCCTGATGGCCCAGACCGAAATCAAGTCCTACACCATGAACTTCGGCCCGCAGCACCCGGCCGCGCACGGCGTGCTGCGCCTGGTCCTTGAGCTGTCGGGCGAAATTGTCGAGCGGGCGGATCCGCACATCGGATTGCTGCATCGTGGTACCGAAAAGCTGATCGAGCACAAGACCTACGTTCAGGCCATTCCTTATTTCGACCGCCTGGATTACGCCTGCCCGCTCAATCAGGAGCACGCCTTCGTGCTGGCGGTGGAAAAGCTGCTGGGCATTGAAGTCCCGCCCCGCGCCCAGTACCTGCGGACCTTGTTCAACGAGGTCACCCGCCTGATCAACCACATCATGAACACGACCTCGATGGCGCTCGACGTGGGCGCCATGACGCCGATGCTCTATGGGTTTGAACAGCGGGAGCATTTGCTGGAGTTCTCGGAGCGGGCCTCGGGCGCGCGCATGCATGCGGCCTGGTTCCGCCCCGGTGGCGTGGCCCGCGACGTGCCGACCGAGCTTCTGGACGACATCCTGACCTTCTGCGATGGCTTCCCCGCCTACCTGGACGATGTCGAGGCCCTGCTGGACGACAACCGTATCTTCAAGCAGCGCACCGTCGATATCGGCAAGGTCACGGTCGAGCAGGCCCTGGACTGGGGCTTCACCGGCCCGGTGCTGCGCGCGTGCGGGATTCCCTGGGATCTGCGCAAGTCCCAGCCCTACGACGCCTACGCCGACATGGACTTCGATATTCCCACCGGCACCAACGGCGATTGCTACGACCGTTATCTGGTGCGCATGGCCGAACAGCGCCAGTCCCTGCGCATCATGCGCCAGTGCATCGAGAACATGCCCGACGGACCGGTCAAGACCCCCGACCACAAGGTGACGCCGCCGCCGCGCGCGGAAATGAAGTCGTCGATGGAAGCCCTGATCCATCATTTCAAGCTGTTCACCGAGGGCGTCAAGGTCCCGGCCGGTGAAACCTACACCGCCGTCGAGGCCGCCACCGGCGAGTTTGGGGTGTTCCTGGTTTCCGACGGGTCCAACCGGCCCTACCGGTGCAAGATCCGCTCGCCCGGGTATGTCCACCTGCAAGGGCTCGACCTGCTCAGTCGCGGGCACATGCTGGCCGACGTCGTGGCCAACATCGGTTCCATCGACGTGGTGTTTGGAGAGATCGACCGATGAGCGTTACCGCCACCCCGCCGGGGTCGACGCAGCCGTTTCGCTTCACCCCCGAGAACCAGGCAAAGGCCCAGGCGGTGCTGGCCCGTTATCCCGAGGGGCGGGAACGGAGCGCCGTTTTGCCGCTTCTGGACCTGGCCCAGCGCCAGCAGGGCTGGATCGACCGCGCGGTGATGGAAACCGTGGCCGAAATGACCCACACGCCGCCCATGCGCGTGCTGGAGGCGGCCAGCTTCTACACCATGTTCCGCGACCGGCCGGTGGGGCGCCATCACGTCGAGGTGTGCACCAACATTTCGTGCTGGCTGCGCGGCTCCGACGAGGTGCTGCGGGCCCTGCGCGACGAACTGGGCATCGATCTGGGCGGGCTGACCGAGGATGGCTTGTTTTCGGTGGCCGAGGCCGAGTGCCTGGGGGCGTGCGTCAACGCGCCCATGGTGCAGATCGGCGACGACTACTACGAAGACCTGACCTACGAAACCACCCGCGCCCTGATCGGGCGCCTGAAGGCTGGCCTGCCGGTGTCGGCCGGATCCCAGGGCGGCCGGCAGGGATCGTGTCCGGCCGGGGGCCCCACCACCCTGACCGGCGCTCCGGCCGCCAGCGACAAGGGGTGAGGCCATGCTGCACGATCGCGACCGTATCTTCACCAACCTCTACGGCTTTCACGACTGGCATCTGGCCGGGGCCCGCGCGCGCGGCGACTGGGACAACACGGCCGCCATCCTGGCCAGGGGTCGCGAGGCGATCATCACCGAGATGAAGGCCTCGGGCCTGCGGGGCCGGGGCGGCGCCGGATTCTCGACCGGCCTCAAGTGGTCGTTCATGCCGCGCGAGATCGGCGAGCGCCCCCATTACCTGGTGGTCAACGCCGACGAGGGCGAACCCGGGACCTGCAAGGACCGGGACATCATGCGCTTCGATCCGCACAAGCTGATCGAGGGCTGCCTGATCGCCGGGTTCGCCATCGGGGCGCACGTGGCCTACATCTACATTCGCGGCGAGTTCGTGCGCGAGGCCGAGCACCTGGAAGCCGCCATCGCCGAGGCCCGCGAGGCCGGCTTGCTGGGGCCCGATGCCTGCGGGTCGGGCTGGGCCATGGAGGTGCATGTGCACCGGGGCGCCGGGGCCTACATCTGCGGCGAGGAAACCGCCCTGATCCAGTCCCTGGAGGGCAAGAAGGGCCAGCCGCGCCTGAAGCCGCCGTTCCCGGCTGGCGTCGGCCTGTATGGCTGCCCGACCACGGTCAACAACGTGGAAAGCATCGCGGTCGCGCCCACCATCTTGCGGCGCGGGGGCGCGTGGTTCGCGGGCCTGGGACGCGAGAACAACACCGGCACCAAGGTTTTTTGCATCTCCGGCCACGTGAACAATCCGTGCAACGTGGAAGAAGAGATGGGCATTCCGCTGCGCGAGCTGATCGAAAAGCACGCGGGCGGCGTTCGGGGGGGATGGAACAACCTTCTTGCCGTGATCCCGGGCGGCTCGTCGGTGCCGGTGCTGCCGCGCGATGTGTGCGAGACGGTGCGCATGGACTTCGACAGCCTGCGCGAGGTCAAGTCGGGCCTGGGCACGGCGGCGGTGATCGTGATGGACCAGTCCACCGACATCGTGAAGGCGATCGCGCGGCTGTCGCGCTTCTACAAGCATGAAAGCTGCGGCCAGTGCACGCCGTGCCGCGAGGGCACCGGCTGGCTGTGGCGGGTGATGGAACGGCTGGTGACCGGCGAGGCGTCGATTGAGGAAATCGATACCCTGGAGCAGGTGACCCGCCAGATCGAGGGGCACACGATCTGCGCCCTGGGCGACGCGGCCGCTTGGCCGATCCAGGGACTGATCCGCCATTTCCGTCCGGAAATCGTCAACCGGATCAAGGCGCGCCAGGGCCAGGCCCGCGCGGCCGAGTAGGGGAAGGGAAAGCACCACCATGCCCAAGCTGACCATTGACGGGATCGCGGTGGACGTCCCCGCCGGCACCACGGTCTTGCAGGCGGCCGAAAGCATCGGGATCGAGATCCCGCGCTTTTGTTACCACGAACGACTGTCGATTGCCGGCAATTGCCGGATGTGTCTGGTCGAGGTCAAGCCGGGACCGCCCAAGCCGGCGGCCTCGTGCGCGCTTCCGGTGGCCGAGGGCATGGAAGTGCGCACGAATTCCGAGATGGCGCGCAAGGCCCGGCGCGGCGTCATGGAATTCCTGCTGATCAACCACCCGCTGGACTGCCCGATCTGCGACCAGGGCGGCGAATGCGACCTGCAAGACCAGGCCCTGACCTTTGGCGCCGACCGCTCGCGCTTCCAGGAATCCAAGCGCGCGGTCGCCGAGAAGAACCTGGGCCCGTTGATCCGAACCGCGATGACCCGGTGCATCCAGTGTACCCGGTGCGTGCGGTTTTGCACCGAGATCGCCGGTGTCCCCGACCTGGGCATGGTGGGGCGTGGCGAGCATGCCGAGATCATGCCCTACCTGGACGGGGTCCTGGGCAGCGAGCTGTCGGGCAACCTGGTCGATGTCTGCCCGGTGGGCGCGCTGACCAACGGCGCCTATGCCTACACCGCGCGGCCGTGGGAGCTGGCCCATACCGAAAGCATCGACGTGCTGGACGCGGTGGGCGCCGCCATTCGGGTTGATACCCGGGGCGCCCAGGTCATGCGCGTGCTGCCCCGCCTGAACGAGGCGGTGAACGAGGAATGGCTGGCCGACAAGTCGCGCTACGCGATCGATGGCCTGAAGGTCCAGCGCCTGGATACGCCCTGGGTGCGCCGCGACGGCACCTTGAAGCCGGCCACCTGGGCCGAGGCCTTCGACGTCATCGCCCGGCGCCTGGCCGATGTGCCGGGATCGCGGATCGCGGCCCTGGTCGGGGATCAGGTGGACGCCGAAACCGCCACGGTGCTCAAGGACCTGTGGACCGCCCTGGGCAGCCCGCACCTGGACTGCCGCCAGGATGGTGCCGCCCTGGAAGCGGGCGCGCGGGCCGGCTACGTGTTCAACACCACCATTGCCGGCATCGAGGACGCGGACGCGGTGCTGCTGATCGGCACCGATCCCCGCGCCGAGGCGCCCCTGATCAACGCCCGCCTGTTCAAGCGCTTCCGCAAGGGGGGCTTGCGCGTGGGCCGGGTGGGGCTTTCCGGGCGCGACCTGATTTATCCGGTGGAGGACCTGGGCGACGATCCCTCGGTTCTGACCGCGATCGCCGGCGGCACGCATCCCTTTGCCGAGGTCCTGAAGGCCGCCCAACGGCCGATGCTGATCGTGGGCCAGGGCGCGCTCGCCCGACCCGACGGGGCGGCGGTGCTGGCCCTGGCCCGCGCGATCGCCGAGGCCACCGGCATGGTCATCGAGGGCTGGAACGGCTTCAACGTGCTGCACACGGCGGCCGGACGGGTGGGTGCCCTGGACCTGGGGCTGGTGCCGGGCGAGGGCGGTCGCGACGCGGCGGGCATCGTGTCCGGCTGCGCCGAAGGCGCCATCGAGGCGGTTTACCTGGTGGGCGCCGACGAGCGGGACCTGAGCGGGCTGGGACAGGCGTTCGTGATCTACCAGGGTTCGCACGGCGATGCCGGGGCCCAGGTGGCCGACGTGATCCTGCCCGGCGCGGCCTGGACCGAAAAGGACGCCACCTACGTCAACACCGAGGGACGGGTGCAGCGGGCCACGCGGGCGGTGCTGCCGCCGGGCGAGGCGCGCGAGGACTGGAAAATCGTGCGCGCCCTGGCCGAGGCGCTGGGCCATCGCCTGCCGCTCGATACCCTGGCCCAGGTGCGCGCGCGCATGGTCGCGCTGGCTCCGGTGCTGGGACGCCTGGATACCCTCGCCCCGGCCGGGTGGGCGCCCTTCGGCCGGGCCGGAACGGTGGCGGCGACGCCTTTCGCGCCGGCGGTGACCAACCGCTACATGACCTGCCCCATTACCCGGGCCTCGCCCACCATGGCGGCTTGCGTGCGCGCCTTCCTCAACGGCAACGAGAAGCGGACGGGAACCGATGGCTGAGTTCTGGACGGGCACCTTGTGGCCCCTGATCGTGATCGTTTTCCAATGCATCGCCATCGTGGCGCCGCTGTTCGCTGTGATCGCCTACCTGACCTTCGCCGAGCGCAAGGTCATTGGCGCCATGCAGCTGCGCAAGGGGCCCAACGTGGTCGGGCCTTTTGGCCTGCTCCAGCCCATTGCCGACGGCGTCAAGCTGTTCGCGAAGGAAACCATCATCCCCACGGGCGCGGACCGGCCGGTTTTCATCCTGGCGCCGATCCTGACCTTGACCTTGTCGCTGATCGCCTGGGCGGTCATCCCCTTCGACAAGGGATGGGTGATCGCCGATATCAACCTGGGCGTGCTGTTCTTGTTCGCCGTGTCGGGCCTGGGCGTGTACGGCATCATCATGGCCGGCTGGGCCTCGAACTCGAAGTACGCCTTTCTCGGCGGTCTGCGCTCGGCGGCGCAGATGGTTTCCTATGAAGTGTCCATGGGATTGATCCTGGTGTCGGTGATCCTGACCGCCGGATCGATGAACCTGAGCACGATCGTGGAAGCGCAGGCGAACAGTGTGTGGTACGTGATCCCGCACTTTCCGATGTTCGTCTTGTTCGTGATCTCGATTCTGGCCGAGACCAACCGCCATCCCTTCGACCTTCCCGAAGCCGAAGGCGAGCTGGTGGCCGGGTATAACGTTGAATACTCGGCGATGCCCTTTGCCCTGTTCTTCCTGGGCGAATACGGCAACATGATTTTGATGAGCAGCATTTGCGCGATCATGTTCCTGGGCGGCTGGCTGCCGCCGTTCAACATCTGGCCCTTCACCGTGTTGCCCGGCATCATGTGGTTCGGGATCAAGGTCGCGGCCATCTTGTTCGTGTTCTTGTGGGTGCGGGCCACGTTCCCCCGCTATCGCTATGACCAACTGATGCGCCTGGGCTGGAAGGTGTTCTTGCCGCTGTCGCTGGCCTGGGTGGTGCTGACCGCCGGGGTGCTGATGATGTTCGGTCTTCTGCCCGGACAAGGCTCGTGAGACGGGGAGACGCTCGCATGTTCGATTTCGCGCGGACGCTTCGCAGTTTCGCCCTGACGGAACTGGTGTCCGGCATGGCGTTGACCTTCCGCTACATGCTGAAGCCGAAGGTCACGCTGAATTACCCCTATGAAAAGGGGTTCCTGTCGACGCGCTTTCGGGGCGAACACGCCTTGCGCCGCTATCCCAATGGCGAGGAGCGGTGCATCGCGTGCAAGCTGTGCGAGGCCATCTGTCCGGCCCAGGCCATCACGATCGAGGCCGAGCCGCGCGCCGATGGCAGCCGCCGCACCACGCGCTACGACATCGACATGACCAAGTGCATCTACTGCGGCTTCTGCGAGGAAGCCTGTCCGGTGGATGCGATCGTCGAGGGCCCGAACTACGAGTTCGCGACGGAAACCCACGAGGAACTGCTTTACGACAAGCAAAAGTTGCTCGGCAACGGCGATCGCTGGGAAAGCGAGCTGGCGTTGCGCCTGGAACGCGAGGCCCCCTACCGCTAGGCGGGGGGCTCAAGGCCGATGGGGCAGGGGGAAAGGCCCGGGGCCTGAAACGCCTTGGGCCGGCTCCGGACCTCCGGGTCCGTCGGCCCATCATGACCAAACGATCGGTTTTGGGAAGCCGCCTTCCCAGGGCCGCCACGGGATTTTTCCGAGGAGCCTTCACCGGCCCCTCGGGTAAGGGGACAAGGAACCATGACGCGCTGCCCGCATGCCTTTGGGCCCGGAACGCCCGGGAAGGGGGAGGAATGATCGCTGCAACCCTGATCTTCTACATGCTTGCTTCCATCCTGGTGGTGGCAGCCTTCATGGTGGTGGTCTCGCGCAACCCCGTGCACTCCGTCTTGTGGCTGATCCTGGCTTTCGTCAACTCGGCCGGCCTGTTCGTGCTGCTGGGGGCCGAGTTCCTGGCCATGGTCCTGGTGGTGGTCTACGTGGGCGCCGTGGCGGTCTTGTTCCTGTTCGTCGTCATGATGCTGGATCTCAACCGGCTGGCCTGGCGCGAGGGCTTCCAGAAGGCCATGCCGCTGGGCATCGCCGTCAGCGTCGTGCTGCTGACCGAGATCGTGGTCATGGTGGGGGGCTGGTCCAGCGCCAAGGGCGCCGCCGCGCTCCGCCAGGCGCCGATGCCCGATCCGGCCTCGGTGCCCAACACCCAGGCCCTGGGCGAGGTGATCTACACCAACTACTTCTACTTGTTCCAGGGCGCCGGCCTCGTGCTGCTGGTCGCCATGGTCGGGGCCATCTTGCTGACCCACCGCCGCCATCCCGGGGTCCGGCGCCAGTCCGTGGCCGCGCAGATCGCACGGCGCAAGGAAGACTCCTTGAAGTTGAACAAGGTGCCCACCGGCAAGGGGATTTCGTGATGGTCGTCTCCCTGGTCCACTACCTGACCGTTTCGGCGATCCTGTTGACGCTGGGCGTGTTCGGCATCTTCGCCAACCGCAAGAACGTGGTGGTGATCTTGATGTGCATCGAGCTCATCTTGCTTGCGGTCAATATCAACCTGGTCGCCTTCTCGGCCGCGCTCAACGACATGGCCGGGCAGGTCTTCACCATGTTCGTGCTGACCGTCGCCGCCGCCGAGGCCAGCATCGGCCTTGCGATCGTCGTCGCCTTCTTCCGGACGCGCGGCTCGATCGAAGTCGATGACATCAACCAGATGAAGGGGTAGGGCCGTCATGCTTGCTGTTGGTGCCGTCTTCCTGCCCCTGATCGGGGCCCTGATCGCCGGCTTTCGCGGGCGCACGCTGGGAGACCACAAGTCCCAGATGGTGACGTGTGGGTTCATGGCCGCCTCGACCGTGGCGTCGTGGCTTCTGTTCTTCCTGACCGTGCCGGGGGGCGAAGCCTCGTCGGTCTCGCTGTTCACCTGGGTGTCGTCGGGCGAGCTGTCCTTTGAATGGGCCTTGCGCGTTGACCCCCTGTCCACGGTCATGCTCATGACCGTGACCACGATCTCCCTTCTGGTTCACGTGTACTCGATCGGGTACATGCACCATGATCCGGGGGTGCCCCGCTTCATGGCCTACCTGTCGCTGTTCACCTTCTTCATGCTCATGCTGGTGACCTCCGACAACCTGGTTCAGATGTTTTTCGGCTGGGAAGGGGTGGGCCTGGCGTCGTACCTGCTGATCGGCTACTGGTACGAACGCCCCAGCGCCAACGCCGCCGCCATCAAGGCCTTCGTGGTCAACCGGGTGGGCGACTTCGGCTTCACGCTGGGCATTTTCGGGGTGTTCATGGTCTTTGGCACCGTGAACCTGGATGCCATTTTCGCGGCAGCCCCCGGCATGGCCGACGCGACGGTGTCGTTCCTGGGCATCGAGTGGCACGCCATGACCTTGTGCTGCTTGCTGTTGTTCGTGGGCGCCATGGGCAAGTCGGCCCAGCTGGGCCTGCACACCTGGCTGCCCGACGCCATGGAAGGCCCGACCCCGGTTTCCGCCCTGATCCACGCCGCCACCATGGTGACCGCCGGCGTGTTCATGGTCGCGCGCCTGTCGCCTTTGTTCGTGCTTTCCGACACCGCGATGGCGGTGGTGACCCTGGTCGGCGCGGCCACGGCCTTCTTCGCCGCGACCATCGGCTGCACCCAGCACGACATCAAGCGCGTGATCGCCTACTCGACCTGCTCGCAGCTGGGCTACATGTTCTTCGCCCTCGGCGTGGGGGCGTTCGGGACCGGTATCTTCCACCTGATGACCCACGCCTTCTTCAAGGCGCTGCTGTTCCTGGGGGCGGGCTCGGTGATCCATGCCATGTCCGACGAGCAGGACATGCGGCGCATGGGCGGCCTGTGGAAGCTGATCCCCGTGACCTACGTCTTGATGTGGATCGGCTCGCTGGCCCTGATGGGGGTGCCGCCGTTCGCGGGCTTCTACTCCAAGGACATGATCTTGGAGGTGGCCTTCGCCTCGCACTCGTTCACCGGGTCCATTGCCTTCCTGCTGGGCCTCGCGGCCGCCGGCATGACCGCCTTCTATTCCACCCGGCTGTTGATGCTGACCTTCCACGGCAAGCCTCGCGCCAACGAGCGGGTCATGGCTCATGTCCATGAAAGCCCGCGCGTCATGATCTGGCCCCTGGTCGGACTGGCGGCGGGCGCGGTGTTCGCCGGCATGCTGGGCTACGACGCCTTCGTGGGCGAGGACCGGCTGGCCTTCTGGGGCACGGCGCTGGCGCAGCACGCCGACGACGTGACCGCCCATGCCCACCACGTGCCGGGCTGGGTCAAGACCCTGCCCCTGATCGTGACCGCGGCCGGTGTCGCGCTGGGGTGGCTGTTCTACATCGCGCGGACCGATCTGCCGGCCCGGGTGTGCGAACGCTTCCCGGAAACCTACCGCTTCGTGTTCAACAAGTGGTACTTCGACGAACTGTATGACCGGATCTTCATCCAGCCGGCCTTCCGCATCGGGCGCGGGCTGTGGAAGAAGGGTGACGGGGCCGTCATCGACGGTCTGGGGCCCGACGGGGTTGCAACCGTGACCCGGGGGCTGGCGCGGGTGTTCAGTCGCGGGCAGACCGGCTACCTGTACCACTACGCCTTTGTGATGATCATCGGCTTGGCCGGGATCGTCACCTGGTTCCTGCTGACTTCCGCCCGCTAGAGAGGATTCGATGAGCGACTTTCCGGTGCTTTCGATCATCACCTTTCTGCCGCTTGTCGGGGCGTTGTTTATCGTCACCGTCCAGGGCGAGGAAGCGGTGGTGGCCAGGAACGCCCGCCATGTGGCGTTGCTGACAACGGTCTTTACCTTCCTTTTGTCCTTGAAGCTGTGGGTGGACTTCGATCCGGCCCAGCAGGGCTTCCAGTTCGTGGAAAAGGCCGACTGGCTGCCCCAGTACGCGATCAGCTACCACCTGGGGGTGGACGGCATTTCGGTGCTGTTCGTCTTGCTGTCCACGTTCCTGTCGATGATCTGCGTTCTGGCCTCGTGGGAGGCCATCCGCAAGCGGGTCAAGGAATACATGATCGCCTTCCTCGTCCTTGAGACGATGATGGTTGGCATGTTCTGTGCCCTGGACTTCGTGCTGTTCTACGTCTTCTTCGAGGGCGTCCTGATCCCGATGTTCCTGATCATCGGGGTGTGGGGCGGTCCGCGCCGGGTGTACGCCGCCTTCAAGTTCTTCTTGTACACCCTGGCGGGCTCGGTGCTGATGCTGCTGGCGCTGCTGGCCATGTACTTCCAGGCCGGCACCACCGACATTCCGACCCTGATGGCCTTCAAGTTCGCCCCCGGCCTGCAAACCTGGCTGTGGCTGGCCATGTTCGCGAGCTTCGCGGTCAAGGTGCCGATGTGGCCGGTCCACACCTGGTTGCCGGATGCCCACGTCGAGGCCCCCACGGCGGGCTCGGTCATCCTGGCCGGCGTGCTTTTGAAGATGGGCGCCTATGGCTTCCTGCGGTTCTCTTTGCCGATGCTGCCGCTGGCCTCGGCCGACTTCCAGCCCTTGATTTTCCTGCTGTCGGTCATCGCCGTGATTTATACCTCCCTGGTCGCGCTGGCCCAGGAGGACATGAAGAAGCTGATCGCCTATTCGTCGGTCGCGCACATGGGCTTCGTGACCGCCGGTATTTTCGCGGTCAACCAGCAGGCGGTTGAAGGCGCGTTGTTCCAGATGCTTTCGCATGGTCTGGTCTCGGGCGCCTTGTTCTTGTGCGTGGGCGTGGTCTACGACCGCCTGCACACCCGCGAGATCACCCGCTACGGCGGCCTGGCCACCAACATGCCGCGCTACGCCCTCGTCTTCATGCTGTTCATGATGGCCTCGGTGGGCCTGCCCGGGACCTCGGGCTTCGTCGGCGAGTTCCTGATCATGCTGGGCGTGTTCCGCGACTCCACCCTGGTTGCGATGCTGATCGCCGTCGGCGTGATCCTGGGCGCGTGCTACATGCTGTACCTGTACCGGCGGGTCTTGTTCGGCAAGCTGGAGAAAGAGGATCTCAAGGGCCTTCTGGACCTGAGCCCGCGCGAGATCGCGGTGTTCGCGCCCCTGGTCGCGCTGGTGCTGTGGATGGGTATCATTCCCTCCAGCTTCCTTGATTTCATGCATGTGTCGGTTGCCGACCTGATCGCCAACTATGACGCCGCGCTCGCCCAGCGCTGAGCCGGAAGGGGACGTCCGTGATGATCACTGATCCGCTTGCCCTGATGCCCGCCCTGCCGGAGGTCCTGATGGCCCTCCTGGGCATGGGACTGCTGATGACCGGTGTCTTCCGCAAGGGAGACACGGCGCCCCTGGTCTGCCGCGTGGCCCTGATCGGTCTGGCGCTGGTTGCCGCGCTGGTCATCAGTCAGCCGGGATGGGGCCATGCCGCGCCTGCCTTTGGCGGCCTGTTCGTCAACGATGCCTTCGCGCGCTTCGCCAAGCTGCTGACCCTGGCCGGCAGCGGCCTGACCCTGGCGCTCGCGCTCGACTGGCTGGCGCGCGAAAAGGATCTGCGCTTCGAGTTCCCCATCCTCATCGTGTTCGCGACGTTGGGCATGATGATGATGATCTCCGCCAACGACCTGATGGCGGCGTATCTCGGGGTGGAGCTGCAATCGCTGGCCTTGTACGTGGTCGCCGCCTACCAGCGCGACAACACCCGGTCAACCGAGGCGGGCCTCAAGTACTTCGTGCTGGGCGCGCTGGCCTCGGGGCTGCTGCTCTACGGCATGTCGCTGGTCTACGGCTTCGCGGGCACCACCAACTTCGACGGCCTGCGTTCCCTGGCCGATTCGGGTGAAGTGTCCACCGGCGTGCTGGTGGGCGTGGTGTTCATCATCGCCGGCTTGGCCTTCAAGGTGTCGGCGGTGCCCTTCCACATGTGGACCCCCGACGTGTACGAAGGCGCCCCGACCCCGGTGACCGCCTTCTTCTCGGTCGCGCCCAAGATCGCCGCGCTCGCCTTGCTCGCCCGGGTGATGATCGATCCGTTCGGGCCCTACACCGACGACTGGCGCCAGGTGGTGGTGCTGATTTCGATCCTGTCCATGATCCTGGGCGCCTTCGCGGCCATCGCGCAGAACAACATCAAGCGTCTGATGGCCTACAGCTCGATCGGTCACGTCGGCTATGCCCTGATCGGCATTGCCGCCGGCACCACCGAGGGCATCCGCGGCCTGCTGGTGTACCTGGCGATCTACCTGATCATGAACGTGGGCACCTTCGCCCTGATCTTGTCCATGCGCCGGCGTGGCCAGCGGGTGGAGGCGATCACCGACCTGACCGGCCTGTCGCGCACCGCTCCCCTGAGCGCGGCCGCCATGGGCGTTCTGATGTTCTCCATGGCCGGCATTCCGCCGCTGGCCGGGTTCTTCGGCAAGTTCTATGTGTTCATGGCCGCCATCAATCACGGCTTGTATACCCTGGCCGTCATTGGCGTGCTGTCGAGCGTGGTGGCGGCTTTCTACTACCTGCGCATTGTCAAACTGATGTTCTTCGACGAACCGGTGGAAGCCCTGGATCCGGTCTCCGGCACCGCGCCCCGTCTGGTGCTGTATGGGGGCGCGCTGGCCATCTGCCTCTTCTTCCTGGCGCCCGGCGTTCTGGTGACCGGGGCGGAAGCGGCGGCGGTGGCACTGACCGGCCAGCCGGTCGCCCCGGCCCCGGTTCCTTCGTCGCTTCTTTCCTCGACCGCCCTTCCTTGAGCGGCCTGAACGGGGAAACCTTGGACAGGGGAACCGGCGTTTCCCTGCCCGAGGGCTGGGACCTGATTGCCCTTGAAACCGTCGAAAGCACCAACGCCGTGGGGCGGGCGCTGGTCGAGGCGGGGCAGGGCCGTGATGGCACGGTGATCTGGGCCCGGGAGCAGCAGGGCGGGCGGGGACGCCAGGGGCGTGTGTGGCATAGTCCGCCCGGAAACCTGTATCATTCGTATGTGCTGCGCGGCTGTCTGCCGCTGTCGGTGGCGGCGGGGATGTCGTTCGTGGCGGCGGTTTCGGTGGCCGATGCCCTGGAGCGCGTGGCACCGCACACGGATCCGCGCTGCAAGTGGCCCAACGACATCGTCTGTCATGGCGGCAAGGTGTGCGGCATGCTGCTGGAAACGGTGAACGCGCCCGGCGATCCCGTGCCCTGGCTGGTGCTGGGCATTGGCATCAACGTGGCGACCGCCCCTGTGACCGGCGCGTTGTTTCCGGCGCTGGCGCTGGCCGATCTGGGCCAGCAGGTCGAGGTGGAGGCCTTGCTGTCGGCGACGGCCGAGCGTCTGGCCCTGTGGGTGGGCCGCTGGCGGGCCGAGGGCCTGGGGCCGGTGCGCGCGCGCTGGCTGGAACGGGCCCTGGGCCTGGGCAAGACCATCGAGGTGCGCGTGGGACGGGCGGACCGTCTGAAGGGGCTGTTCGAGGGACTGGACGAGGACGGCACGTTGATCCTGCGGACCGAGGATGGCGCCCTGCGCCGTCTGGCGGCCGGCGACGTGTTCTTTCCGTCCGCGCAAGGCGGAGCGTGATCGCATGCTGTTGGCCATTGATTCAGGCAACACCAACACGGTGTTCGCCGTTTTCGACGACGCCGGAAAACGGGGCGAATGGCGCGCCGCGACCAATGTCAACACCACGGCCGACGAGATGGGCGTGTGGCTGTTGCAACTCCTCAGCCTGTCGGGGCTGCGGGCCACCGATATCCGCGCCGTGGTGATTGCCTCGGTGGTCCCGGCCACGGTGTTCAACCTGCGCCAGCTGTCGCACCGCTATTTCCGCTGCGCGCCGATGGTGGTGGGCGATCCCGACGTGGACCTGGGGCTGGGGCTGCTGGTGGACCATCCCGACGAGGTGGGCGCCGACCGTCTGATCAACGCGATCTCGGGGCACGACACCTATGGCGGGCCGCTGATCATCGTGGATTTCGGCACGGCCACGACCTTCGACGTGGTGGACGGCGACGGCAACTACTGCGGCGGCGCCATCGCGCCCGGCGTGAACCTGTCCCTGGAGGCCTTGCACCGGGCCTCGGCCCAGTTGCCCCGGGTGGCCGTGGGCCGGCCGCGCTCGGTGATTGGCAAGGCCACGGTGCCGGCCATGAAGTCGGGCATCTACCTGGGCTACGTGGGCCTGATCGAGGGACTGGTGCATCGGATCGTCGAGGAATTCGGGGCGCCGATGCGGGTGATCGCCACCGGCGGCCTGGCGCCCCTGTTCGCCGAGGCCACCGAGGTGATCAACGTCGTCGATCCCGATCTGACCTTGCGGGGTCTATTGATTTTGCACCAGCGAACGCTGGCGCGGCGCGCGAGCGCCCCCTGATTGCCACAGTTTGGTGTTTTCGTTACAGGTCATCCCGCAGGCGCCGGTCCGGCGCTGCTTTTCCCTTTCCGGTCGGCCTCGGCCGGGCTTCCCCTTCACATAGTGGACTCCCCCGCCCATGGCCGAACCCGTGTTGCCGATCCCCCCCCGCTTCGACGCGGATGCCCTTTACTTCGTGCCCCTGGGGGGCGCGGGCGAGATCGGGATGAATCTCTCGCTTTACGGCACCAAGGGGCGCTGGCTGATGGTGGATCTGGGCATCACCTTCGGCAATGAGAGTACCCCGGGGGTTGAGGTGATCGTCCCCGACACCAGCTTCATCGAGGAGCGCCGGGACGATCTGGTGGGCCTGGTGCTGACCCATGCCCACGAGGACCACCTGGGAGCCGTGCCCTACCTGTGGCCGTTCCTGGAGTGTCCGGTGTACGCGACGCCGTTCGCGGCCGAGTTCCTGCGCCATAAACTGCGCGAGGAAGGGCTGAACGGCGACGTTGAACTGGTTGAGGTGGCGCAAGGTGAACGCTTCCAGGTGGGGCCGTTCGATCTGGAACTGGTGCCCACCCCCCACTCGATTCCCGAGGCCAGCCACCTCATCGTGCGCACCGATCATGGCGTCACCTTCCACACCGCCGACTGGAAGCACGATCCCGAGCCGCTGGTGGGCAACCCGGTGGACGAGGAGCGTTTGCGCCGGCTGGGCGACGAGGGCGTGCACGCGGTCGTCGGCGACAGCACCAATATCTTCAACAAGGATCACACCGGCTCGGAAGGAGAGGTCCGCCGCTCGCTGATCGAGCTGTTCGGGCGCTACCACGGGCGCATCGCGGTGGCCTGCTTCGCCTCCAACATCGCGCGGCTGGAAAGCATCGCGGTGGCGGCCCGGGCCAACGGGCGCGAGGTCGCGCTGGTCGGACGCTCGCTGTGGCGCATGCACGACACGGCGCGGGCCTGCGGCTACCTGACCGAGGCGCCGCGTTTCCTGACCGACGAGGAAGGCGCCTACCTGCCCCGCGACAAGGTGGTCTACGTGTGCACGGGCAGCCAGGGCGAGCCGCGCGCCGCCTTGCGCCGCATTGCCTACGACAGCCATCCCCACGTGACCCTGGGATCGGGCGACGTGGTGATCTTTTCCAGCCGGATCATTCCGGGCAATGAGCGTCCGGTGCTGGATGTCCAGAACCGTCTGGCCAGCCTGGGGGTTTCGATCGTCACGTCCCGCGACGCGCTGGTGCATGTGTCGGGCCATCCCGGGGCCCAGGACGTGCGCAATCTCTATACGTGGCTGAAGCCCCGCATCGTGATGCCGGTGCATGGGGAGCGCCTGCACCTTGACGAACACGCCGCCGAGGCCCGCGCCTTGGGGATTGAAACCGTGTTGAGCACCCTGAACGGTCAGGTCGTGCGCCTCGATGGTTCCGACCCCGGGGTGGTGGGGGCCGTGCCGGTGGGGCGCTTCGCCGTCGATGGCGAGCGCCTGATTCCGCTGGACTCCGAGGTGGTGCGCGATCGCCGGCGCATGGCCGTGGGGGGCGCCGTGGTGGTGTCGCTGGCGGTGGACGAGCGCGGGCGCCTGGCGGCCGAGCCGCGCCTGGCCGCGCGGGGGCTGCTGGATCCGAAGGAAGACGCCGAGGATCTCGAAGACATGATCGAGGTGGTGCGGGGCGCCGTGGCCTCGGTGCGCCCGGCCGATCGCGGTCGCGACGAGGTGCTGGAGGAAGCAGTGCGGGTCGCCGTGCGCCGCGCCTTCCGCCAGAGCCAGAGCCGCCGCCCCGTCACCGACGTTCACGTCTTGCGGGTCTAACGCTTCTCTTCGTTCCCCATCCTTTGCTTCCTTCCCCATTCTTCATCTTCCCGACCGAGGAGAAACCCGACGATGATCGGACGCTTGAACCACGTGGCCATCGCCGTGCCGGATCTGGAAGCCGCGACGGCGACCTATCGCGATACCCTGGGGGCCACGGTGTCCGAGCCGGTGCCCCAGCCGGCGCATGGCGTGACCGTGGTGTTCGTGACCCTGCCCAACACCAAGATCGAGCTGCTCCATCCGATGGGCGAGAAGTCGCCGATCCAGGGCTTTCTCGACAAGAACCCGGCCGGCGGCATTCACCATGTCTGCTACGAGGTCGAGGATATCCTGGCCGCGCGCGATCGCCTGAAGGAACAGGGCCTGCGGGTGCTGGGCGACGGCGAGCCGCGCCTGGGCGCCCACGACAAGCCGGTGCTGTTCTTGCATCCCAAGGACCTGTACGGCACCCTGGTCGAGCTGGAGCAGGCCTGACCCAGGCCGGCGGGCAAGCCAACCAGGGAGGCAGACCATGACCGATCCCACGGGCGTGACCATCACCGAGCGCCACGAGCAGGACGGCATCGTCATGGAAATCCTGGAATGGTCGCGGCTGGGCGGCATGACCGACCCGGCCGGCCTGCCGTTGCTCGCGTTGATGCGCACCGCCGAGCTGCCGGTGCGCCAGCTGCGCCTGACCTTGACCGACGCCGCCGTGGTGCTGGAAGCCGGCGCCTTGCAGGCGTGGCACGGGCGCATCGAGGTGGAGAACACCATTCCCGCCGGGCGCTTGCTGCGGCGCATGGTGGGCTCGGCGCTTTCGGGCGAACGCCTGTTCCGGCCACGCTACAGCGGCACCGGCGTGGTGCTGACCGAACCCCTGCTGCAATGCCTGCTGCCGGTGGGCCTGCAAGACGAAACCGTGATCGTGGACCAGGGGCTGTTCCTGGCCTGCTCGGGTGGGATCGAGGTGGGGGCGGCGGTGCAGCGCACCGGCTCGGCCTTGCTGTTCGGGGGCGAGGGTCTGGTGCAAACCCGCCTGTCGGGCACCGGGTTCGCCGTGCTGCAATCCCCGGTTCCGGACTCCGAACTGATCAAGGTCACCTTGAAGAAGGGCGAGACCATGGCCGTCGATGGCCCGTTCGCGGTCTTGCGCTCGGGCTCGGTGCGCTTCTCGGTGGGCAAAAGCGCCAAGACCTGGTTCGGCACGGCCGTGAGCGGCGAGGGGCTGATGCAGATCCTGGAAGGGCCGGGCGACGTGTGGCTGTCGCCGTTGCAGCCCGTCTACGATGGTTTCGCGGCGCTGGCCCGTACCCTCGGCCCCGACGCGACCGAGGCGGCCGAATCCGGGCGGCGCCGGTAACCCCTCTGCCCGGCCACGACCCGACCACGACCCGACCCGGAGGGTTCATGTCCTGGTACTGCGATGTCGCGCCCGGCCATCCGCTGCACGGGCCCTATCACGATCATGAATACGGTGTCCCCCGGACCGATGAAACGGTGCTGTTCGAGCGCCTGTGCCTTGAGATCTTCCAGGCCGGCCTGTCGTGGGAACTGATTTTGCGCCGCCGGCCCGGGCTGGGCGAGGCGTTCGCGGGCTTTGTGGTGGACACGCTGGCCGCCTGGAGCGACGAGGACCAGGCAAGGGTGTTGCAAGACCCCCGCATCATCCGCAACCGGCGCAAGGTGGCGGCGGTGGTGGAAAACGCGCGCCGCGTCCAGGCCCTGCGCGCGAGCCATGGCGGTTTCGCCGGCTGGCTGAGGGCCCATCATCCGCGCGACCTGCCGGCCTGGGTGCGCCTGTTTCGCGCGACCTTCGTGTTCACCGGGCCCGAGGTGGTCAACGAGTTCCTGATGAGCCTGGGCCTGCTGCCCGGCGCGCACCGTCCCGACTGCCCCGCCGCCCTGCGCCTGGCCGCCGTGCCGTCGCCCTGGGACGAGGGCAGGCAGGAACAAACCGAAAAGGAGGGGGGCTGATGAACCCGCTGGCCGGGCTGAGGGTTGAGAACTTCACGGCCTTTGCCGCCCTCGACCTTAGCTTTTCCCCCGGGATTACCGTGGTGATCGGCACCAACGCCACCGGCAAGACCCACCTGTTGAAGATCCTGTACGCGGCGTGCGCGATCACCACGGGCGAGGACCGGGACAAGGGCTTCGCCTTGAAACTCCGCAACGTGTTCATGCCCTACGAGGGGGACCTGGGGCGTCTGGTCCGCCGGCCGGTGGGCGTGGCCCCGGCCCGGGTGTCGGTGACGCGGCGCGACGGTTCGGCCCTTGCGCTTGCGTTTTCCTCCGACACCCACCGGCCCGACCGGGCGCGTGGCGAGGGGCAGGAAGCCTGGGAGCAAGCGCCGGTGGAGAGCGCGTTCTTGCCGGTGAAGGAAATTCTGGCGCATGCGCCCGGCTTCCTGGCCACCGTGGCGCGGCGGGAAATGGCGTTCGAGGAAATCTATGCCGACATCCTGGCCCGCGCCCTGCTGCCGGTGTTGAAGGGGCCGCTGGACGAGGCCACGCAAGCGATCGTGGACGGCCTGGAACGCCTTCTGGGCGGGCAGGTGGTGGAGCAAGACCAGACCTTTTTCCTGCAAGGTCCCGAAGGCGCTCTTGAATTCGCGTTGGTTGCCGAGGGTGCGCGCAAGCTGGGGCTTGTGCTGCGCCTGCTGCGCAACGGCTGCGTGGCACCGGGATCGGTGCTGTTCTGGGACGAGCCGGAATCCAACCTGAACCCGGGCCTGGTGGGCGAGGTCGCCGAGGTGATCTTGGCGTTGCAGCGTCTGGGGGTTCAGATTTTCCTGGCCACCCACAACTACGTGCTGCTGAAGGAGCTGGATTTGCGCCGGACCGACACGGACCGGCTCGGCTATGTGTCGCTGTTCCGGGGGGCGTCGGGCGCGGTGGAGGCCAGCGCGAGCGAGTCCTACGACGCCCTGGCGCCCAATGCCATTGCCGAGGCGTTCGACGCCCTGGTCGATCGCTCGATCCGGCGATCCCTGGCGGGGTCGGGATGATCACGTTCACGGAAGGCGATCTGAGCCTGAGCGTGCCCGACGGGGTACGTCTGCGCAAGTTCGACGACGAGATCAAGACCGGCCTGAACCACTGCATGAAGGCGGTGGATTTCGTGATCGACCTGGACGACCGCATCTTGTTCGTGGAGCTCAAGGACCTGGCCAACCCCGCCGCCCGCGACAAGAACCGCCGCGCGTTCCTGGACGATTTGAACAAGGACGTGATCGACGGCAAGCTGGTGACGAAATACCGGGATTCCTGGCTGTTCGAGTGGGCCGAGGGGCGGGCGAACAAGCCGTGTTATTATTTCGTGCTGCTTGAAGGCTGTGGCCTGGACGCGGTCGGCCTGGCGATCCGCACCGACCGGCTGCGCAAACGCATTCCGCTGCGCAGCCTGGAAGGCCGGCGCTGGACGCGGCCTTTCGTGGTCGGGTGCCAGGTGCTGACCCGCGCGGCCTGGAACCGCAGCTTTCCCGACTTTCCCGTGCGCCGCTTGAGCGAGGAAGGCACCCTGTGAGCTCGGAGCAGCGGCAAGGGGGAAGAGGAACCCGGTCCTCCGGACAGTCAGGAAGGATGGTTTCGCAAGGCGTCCACAAACCGCCGGGCCCAGGGCGAATTTTCAAGAATCCGAACCGGATCCACCCTGCCCAACAGGGCGAAGGAATGCGCGCCCTTGTCGTAAGGCGCCTTGGTCTTCAGGTGAACCGTCGCCTTTTTCAGGGCAGCCAGGACGTCGGGCTTGGGGATTGATTCCAGGGGGCGGGAGGCGGCGGGCAGGGCGCCTTCCAGGAAACCCTGGCCGAAATATGTGCGGAGGGTTTCGCGATCGGCCAGGAACCAGTTTTCCATGCACCGGACCATCAGGTGGCAGGCGTCTTCGTCCACCCGGGCCGGTTTTTCCCAGCCTTCCTGTTTGCCCAGGTGGGCCCAGGGGATCCAGTCCGTGGAGTTGCCGTTCTGGTGGGCGGGGTCAACCGGGCCTTCGCTGTCGACCAGGAGGAAGGCATCCTCTCCATTGCGAACAGCGGTGCAATAATCCTTGTAGGCTTCCTGGCGACTGCCCGAGGCCACGATCCGGGGACGTTTGCAGACACCGGCCTTGGCAAGGAACTCATGGAAGCCTTTCCGGCATTTTTGCTGGATGTCGGCGGTCTGTCCTCCTCCCTCGACGAAGATCTTCACCACCGGGTACCCCCCAGATCGCCGCGTGTCCACAATTGTCCCAGCCGGTAGGTTTCCAGCCAGGGTTTCAGTTTTTCGGGTTCCAGTCGGGTGAAGCTGGTGCCGTTTTCGCCGTGCTCGGTGACCAGCACCGATTCGGGGGTGTCCGATAGCGCGCTGACCAGGATGTCGGAATGGGTGGTCACGATCAGTTGCGTGCGCCGGGAGGCTTCCTTCAGCAGATCGGCAAGGTCTGGCAGGATATCGGGGTGCAAGCCCAGTTCGGGCTCTTCCAGGCACACCAGCGGCCCCGGATCGGGGTGGCACAAAATCGCCAGCAAGCACAGGTAACGCAAGGTCCCGTCCGACAGGCGGGTGGCCGGGATGGCCATGCCTCGTTCATAAAAAAAGACCTGAACCGTTCCCCCCTCGATCTGAACATCGACCTCTTCAATGCCCTCGTAGAACGCGCGCAAGCGATCCATGATCCGGGGCCAGAGGGCACGCTCGCGACGCAGGCGGTTGAGAATCAAGCCAAGATTACGGGCGTCGGAGTCCAGGCGATGGTTGGGGAGGTCGGTTTTTTGAGGCAGGCGAGACGCAGCGGCGCGGCCGAAGGACCAATCGCGGTACAGAGAGATATCCTTCAGGGTCGTGCCGAGGGCGGTAATTTCCGGGTAAAGAACAGGGTCCTTGCGCTGGGCGAGGACGGAGAGGGAAAAATCGTAATTGCTGATGTTTATGCGGTATCTAGCGGATCGATCTTGATTTGAAAATAAAGCGCCGGATTCATTTTGTGCGTAAAAAAAAGGATGCTCTCCGCCAGTGATATTGTTTATTTCAATGACCGACTCTTTTCTTATTTGAAAGCGCTGAGAGAGGGCAGTCATGTCCAGTTGATAGTGAAGAGGGGCGCCTCCGTTTGGTCGGTCGAAAACGGCTTCGATCGAGGCAACAGGGGGTTCGGCTCCCTTTTCTCCCTTCCATAACAAATCGAGAATGCCGCCCAATCGCAAGACGGTGGCGCCAAGATCGGTCGGGCATCCCTTCAGGATCTGAAGGGCTTCGATCAGGTTGGATTTACCCGCGCCATTGGGGCCGATCAGCACGTTGAGCGGGCGCAAATCGATCGTCACCGGATCGGGGCCGAAGCTGAGAAGATTGGTCAGCGTGAGCGAATGCAAGAACATCAACGGGACTTTCGCGCAACGGGAACGGCGAGGGTGTGGATCATGGGGCCAGGGCCCAGAGTAATCCGAG
>NZ_BJZO01000062.1 GCF_007992075.1 Pararhodospirillum oryzae | reverse complement strand
GCGCCGCGATCGAGTTGATCAGCGTGGCCACGCTGCCGATCCGGGCCACCGCTTCGGAAAGCGAGGTGATCGTCCGCTGGGCGCCTTCCGAGGCCATCACCGCCGAGCCCGTTACCTCGGTGGCCGTGCTGACCTGGCGCGAGATCTCCGCGATCGCCCCTGAAAGCTGATGGGCCGCCGCCGCCACGGTTTCGGCGTTGGCCAGGGCCTGGGCGGCCGCCGAGGAAACCCCCTGGCTGTTGTCGCCCACCGCCGCCGCCGAGTGGGCCATGCCGTCGGCGTTGTCGGCCATGGCGCGGGTCATCTCGGCGATGGCGTCCACCGCTTGGCGTGACTCGTGCTCCACCGTTTCCGCCATGACGCGAAGAGCCTCGATCTTCGCCTTCTCGGCTTCGGCGTGTTCCCGGGCCTGGGCGCCTTTCAAGCGTTCGCCCTCGATCATGGCGGCCTTGAACACTCCCACGGCGCGGGCGATCTCGCCCACCTCGTCCCGGCGCCCACCGCCTTCGACCGCCACCGTCAGGTCTCCAGCGCTCAAGCGGTCCATGGTCCGGGCAATCGCGCGCACCGGTGCCGTGATGGTGCGCGCAATCATCAGCAGCAAGATCACCAGAACAGCCGTGAGTCCGGCCGACAGCGTGACCGCCAGCACCTTGAAGAACTCTTCTTGTTCGGCGGCCCGCGCCTCGGTGCGTTCGGCGATGGCATTGGCCCCGATCACCACCTTGTCAATCGCCGCGCGGTGGGTTTCGTAGGCGTCGGTCATTTCCTTGAACGCCGCCCGCGCCGCGTCCGTGTCCTGGCGGGCCAGGGCGGGGAAAAAGGCTGTGTCGCACGTCCGAAAAAAGCGAAGCGCGGGATCGTATGAAGCCGACAACAAATCCCGGGCCACGTCCGGCGGCAACGACGCGTTCAGCCAGACCTGATGACGCGTCATGTACTCCTGCTTGAGCGCCTCGATGCGATCCTTCAACCCGGCGACCGT
Organism: Pararhodospirillum oryzae; assembly: GCF_007992075.1. Classification (GTDB taxonomy): domain Bacteria; phylum Pseudomonadota; class Alphaproteobacteria; order Rhodospirillales; family Rhodospirillaceae; genus Pararhodospirillum; species Pararhodospirillum oryzae. The sequence continues at coordinate 24,001 of NZ_BJZO01000062.1, read as the reverse complement.
TGCCGGCGAGGCGTCCAAGGCCTTGGTCGCCAGAAGATACGGCTCGATAATATATTCGGGAGGGGGAAGAATATCGGCGACCAAATCCTTGGCCTGGATAATATCCTTATAAATGGCGCCATTGACCTTGATCGCATCCAAGGCCACCCACCAGCAGGTGACGATGGATCCGATCGATACAACGGACAACACCATTGCCATGATCAGTTTTGACCGAATCGTCATCATGGCCATTATATCGTCTCCATTCAGCAGATCCTGAATTTCCGGAGGGATTAAATGTCGGAGGGGGGTCCCGCCTGGCCTGGCCGCCGGGTCGCCCTGAAAAAACGACGATACCGGCAGGGTTTTGCCCACAACATGGGCTCTCGTTCGCGCGACGCGCAAAAAGGCGCCATCAGCACATAGCCCATCCTTCCCGCCCCGGCAAGACACTTGGAAGGCATGCGCGGCGTCACGATGCACTTAAAGTATGTAAGGAGGGGAAGAGAACGCTCCGAGCCGGCCTCGCCCCCCAAGGCGGCATCCTTGCGGGCGGCTTGAAAAAGCGGTGAAAACGGCCTGAACGGGAGCCATCAGGCTCCCGCCTTCCTACCCTTCGGAGGAACCCGAGGCCAGGGCCGCGAGGAAGTGTCCGGCGTGGGTCAGGGTTTCGCGGGCGCACCCTGCGTCGCGGGCCAGGGCGATCAGGGCCGGTATCCGGGTGGGCCGGGCCACGACGGCGGCGAGCACCGGAATCGCGCGGGTGGCGCCTTCGGCGTCCACGCCCTTCAGGGCCCAGGCCGGGATGCCTCGATCGGCCGGATCGGCGACGGCGCGAACCACCAGGAACGGACGCCGGGCGGCGTGCGCCACGGCGGCGATGGCATGGCTTTCCATGTCCACGGCGCACGCTCCGGTCGCGCGAGTCAGGGCCGCCTTCGCGTCCGGAGTCGTCACGGGATCGTCCACCCCGGCCAGCAAGCCGTGGTTTGCCGCCAGTCCCTGGGCGCGCAAGGCAGCCAGAAGCGCGTCCGCCACCGGGAAAAGGGCGGGCGGCCCGGATTCATCGGCCGAAGCCGGAGACTCCAGAGGCTCGGCCCTCACCACGGCGGTGGGCAGCAAAAGGGTTCCGGGGGGAAGGGCCGGGTCGAGACCGCCGGCGGTCCCGAAGCTGACCAGCGCGCCACACCCTTCCGCCAGCAGGCGGCGCGCGGCGATGGCGGCGGCCCGGGGGCCGGGCCCCAGGCACAAGGTTCGAACGCCGGGCGGGAGCAAGGCCGCTTCCAGGGCAAGGCCACAAACCACGCCCAAGGTGGGGAAGGAAGAGGCGTGTCCCATGGGGAAGGTCTCCGTCCGGGTCGAAAAAAAGGGGCGCCAGACAACCGGCGCCCCTTTCTTGCGTTTACATCCCGTACAGGGGCCGGGCGCCGTTGCCCTGGCTCAGGTTGCGATAGCGGGCCAGGGCCCACAAGGGGAAATACGCCGAATAGCCGTGATAACGCAGATAGAAGATTCGCGGGAACCCGACCGCGTTGTACAGCTCTTCTTGCCACTTGCCGCCATCGCGCGGCGCTTCCAGCAAATAGCGCACGCCGCGCTCGACCTCGGGCGAGTCCACCTCGCCGGCGGCCATCAGGCCCAACAGGGCCCAGGCGGTTTGCGAGGGCGTGCTGCCCTTGACCTCGGTCTTGCGGTCTTGCCAGTAGGTGGCGCAGTCCTCGCCCCATCCCCCATCGGCCTGCTGGCGGGCCTTCAGCCAGTCCACGGCCTTGCGCACGCGCGGGTCCTGGGGATCGACGCCCACGGCATTCAGCGCGTTCAGCGCCGACCAGGTGCCATAGATGTAGTTGGTGCCCCAGCGGCCGAACCAGGAACCATCAGGCTCCTGCTCGCTCCACAGGAAGTCCACGCCACGACGGACCACCGGATCCTCGATGGTGCGGCCGATCTGGGCCAGCATGCCCAGGCAGCGCGCCGACACGTCCACCGTGGGCGGGTCCAGCAAGGCGCCGTGGTCGGCGAACGGAATGTGGTTGAGGAAGTCCGTGTTGTTCTCGGCATCGAAGGCGCCCCAGCCGCCGTTGGCGGACTGCATGCCCACGATCCATTCCTCGGCGCGGGCAATGGCTTCCTTGTTCACCTCGGGCTCGCCCGAGCGATCCAGGGCCATGACCACCACGGCGGTGTCGTCCACGTCGGGGTAGTAGTCGTTCCAGTACTGGAACGCCCAGCCGCCCGGACGCAGGTGGCCGCGATTGTGCGCCCAGTCGCCCACCACGTTCAAAATCTGGCGGCCGCGCAGCCAGTCATGGGCGCGGGCGATCGGGGCATCCCCGGCCTTGAGGCCGGCTTCCTGCAAGGCGTGGCTGGCAAGGCAGGTATCCCACACCGGCGACAGGCAGGGCTGGACGTACTCCACGTCTCCGTGACGGACGCACAACCCATCCACCGCTTCGCGCGCGGTGCGCACGTTCGGGTGATCCTTGGGCAGACCCAAGGTGTGGTAGGCCATCAAGGTGTTGGCGATGGCGGGATAAATCCCCCCCAGGCCATCCTTGCCGTTCAGCCGCTTTTCGATGAAATCCAGGGCCCAGGCCTCGGCGCGGGCGCGGAACAGGCGGTGCACCGCCGGCTCGATGACGCGCAGGACCTTGTCGATCTGAATCAAGGCGGCCCCGATCCAGTGCCCGGTCGGATTCTTCATCCAGTCGCGCACCCGCTCGGGGTTCTCGCGAAACAGCTCGGCAATGCCAATCCCGCGCGGATTCACCGCCCGCGCCTTGCGCGAGTACAGCATCATGAGCGGGGTCATCACCGTGCGCGACCAGTAGCTGACCTTGGTCGTGTGGAACGGCGCCCAGCGCGGCAGCAGCACGGCTTCGATCGGCGTCACCGGGCACGCGCGCCAGGGCACCTGCCCGAACATGGCCAGCGTGAAGCGGGTGAACACGTTGGAACGCTCGGCGCCGCCGTGGGCCAGGATGGCGGCGCGGGCCTTGCGCATGTGGGGGGCGTTGGGGTCGTCCCCCACCAGCTTCAGGGCGTAGTAGGCCTTGACGCTGGCCGACATGTCGAAGTCGCCGTCGTGGAACAGGGGCCAGCCGCCATGCTTGCCCTGGATACGGCGCAGATAACGCGCCAGGCGCTGTTCCCGCTCGTCGTCGATTTCATCCAGGAAGTGGTTCAGCAGGATGTATTCAGCGGGAATGGTGGCATCCGCCTCCAGCTCGAACACCCAGTGACCATCGTCGTTCTGGTGCTCGGCCAGCCAGCGCGACGCTTCGCCGATGATGGCGTCAAGGTCCTGGGACCCGATCCCCTCCACCTCGGCGAGCGGGACATCGGCTTCCCGCAAAAATACACTCGCGTCCTTCATAGCATCCACGCTCTCGCTTCACGATCGCACAACACGAAAGGGGCGCCGTTACCGACGCCCGATTTGTCCGGTGGCTTTTGTGGAGAAAAGCGCCCGCGAAGTCAAGTGCACCCCTAGTGCAGTGCAGCATCGCCCGCCGCTTCACCCGAACGGATGGCTCCCTCGATTGTTGCCGGCAAACCCGTCGCGGTCCAGTCTCCGGCAAGAAATAAATTGGCAAATTCTGTAAAACGCGCCGGTCTTGACTGCTCCTGGACCGGGGTCTGGGCCAAGGTGGCGCGGTGTTCGCGGATCAAGCGAAAAGCGGGGCACGGTCCGCGCGCGACGCTGGGCAAGGCCTCCCTCAGCTCGGCCCACACACCGGTGGCCACGGTGTCGGAGTCGGCGCCGTCCAGGGCCCGGGCGGCGCTGATGGTCACCGACAGCACGTCGCCGCGCACGAACGCCCACTCGGCCACGCCCCCCAGCAGCCCCAGGGGCACGCGCTCGTCCGCCGCCTCGGGCGCCCGGTCGAGCCTGAAGTGCAGGTTGACAATCGGATGGTGCCGGGTCGGCACGCGCAGGCCCGGCACCAGGCGACCGGCCACCCAGGCCGGCACCGCCAGCACCACCCGGTCGGCGGCGCCCACCGGCACCGGGTCGCCCCCGGCCAGGCGCAGCGCGCGCACCCGGCCGCCTTCCAGGTCCAACGCGTCCACCCGGCACCCCAGGCGCACCGTGCCCCCCCGGGCCGTGAGCCAGGCCAGGGCGGGATCGATGAAGGTGGCGCTCAGGCTCTCGCGGGCGACGCGCGGCCGGCACGCCGCCTCGCCCCGGCCAAAGGTTTCGCGCAGCACCGGGGCCAGCAGCCGCGCGCACGCCTCCTCGGGGGCCGTGTTGAGCACGGCGACGCACAACGGCGCCCACAGCCGTTCGTAAAGCGCCGTGCCCGGGCGCAAGGCCTGGGCCACCGTGGCGTCGGGCGCGGCCGTCAACAGCCGGAGCGCTTCCAGGTAGTCGCGGGCCCGGGTGCCGGGAATGCGCCGCGCGGGATCAAGGATCCACCAGGGCAGCAGCCCCGGATTGGGGGCCAGGGTCCAGCGCGCCTTGGTCCGGGCGTCGAAGAAATCCAGGCGGGCCCGAGGGGGACCCACCAGGGCATCGGCCGCCCCGATGGTGTCGAGGTAGGCCCGGACCCGCTGGTTGCCCGAGAGCAACAGGTGGGTCCCGTTGTCCAGAACCCGGCCCAGGCGGGCATCGGGGAACGAACGGCAGCGCCCCCCGGCCTGGGGCGCGCCCTCGATCAGCGACACGCGCGCGCCGGCCCCGGTCAGGCGCACGGCGGCCGCCAGTCCCGCGACCCCGGCTCCGATCACATGAACGACGGGCGCGCTCATAGCAGACCGTGACGCAGGGCAATGAACAGTTTCACCCGGCCCGGCACCGAAACCGGCTGATCCAGGTGATCCCACCCCCGCGCCAGAAGGGCGCGCAGGTAGCGGCGGTACACCTCCTTCATGATCACCGCCGGGCGGATGGTGCGCCGGTGACACAAGGCGTGCAGGCGGTCGGCCTCGGCCAGCTCGGCGGCGGCCTTGCCCGCCAGCTCGGCGCACACCCGCCGGGTCGCGGGATGCGCCAGCACCGCCTTCAAATCATGGGTGTCGGTCAGGCCATGGGCCCGCAACCGGCTGAGCGGCAGGTACAGCCGGTTCAAGGTCGCGTCCTCGGCCACGTCGCGCAGGATGTTGATCAGCTGCAAGGCCAGCCCGGTATGATGCGCGATGTCGTCGATCAGGCGCGGTTCCACGCCGAAGATCCGGTTCGACAGGCGCCCCACGGCACAGGCCACCTTGTCGCAATAGTCCTCAAGGCCCGGGATGTCGGCAATGCGCACCTGATCGCCGGCGTCCATTTCCATGCCCGCGATGATGGCCAGGAAATCCTCGCGGCGCAGGGCATGACGCCAGCGCGGACCGTCCAGGGCGCGGGCCACGGGATGGGTGGGCTCGCGGTGGGGGTCGAACAGGGCGTCGATTTCCTCGCGCCACCGCGCGAGGCGGGCACGCTTGTCGGCCTCGGTGCCGGGGCCGTCGGCGATGTCGTCCACTTCCCGGCAGAAGGCATACAGCGCGTACATGGCCTCGCGCCGTTCGCGCGGCAAAATCCGCATGGCGCCATAAAACGAGGTGCCCGAGGCGCGGGTGATGGCGGTCACGTGGGCAATCAGGGCCCGCTCGGTGGCCAGGGCCTGGGCCTCCTGGGCCTGGGGATCGGGGGAAGGCTCCGGCGCAGGAGACTCCACGCTTTCCGAAGCCCCCTGGCGCCCCTGGCCGGCATAGGCGCGGCCCTTCCACTCCCCTCCCCGGCCCAGGTAATGGCGCCGGGCCGAATCAACGGTCATCAGGGTGTACAAGAACGCGGCCGCCGGCAGGGCCAGGCCACTGAGAGCCGGGCGGCGGTACAAGCGCAAGGTCGGCCGGTACAGCGCCGCCATGCCCACCCAGCCGGCCAGCCCCAGGGCGGCCGCCGACAGGTCGGCCCGGGCCAGCCCCAGGACGGCGACCGCCGGCGGCACCAGATACAAAAGCGCCATGCCGATCACGGTGCCGATCAGGCGCCAGGGAGAACGCTCCAGCTGGACGTAGGCCGAGCGCGCGACCATGGCCCACACGTCGCCCAGGTCCTCGTAGACCCGCAGGCTGCGGGTGCGCCCCGCCAGCCCCAGCCAGATCGGTCCCTTTTCCTTCAGGCGGGCGGCCAGGGCGCAGTCGTCGATCAGGGCGCCGCGCACGGACTCCACCCCCCCGATGGCCTCCAGGGCCTCGCGCCGGATCAGCATGCACCCGCCCGCGGCCGCCGCTTGCGAATGATCGGGGTCGTTCACCTGCGGGAACGGATAGAGCTTCTGGAAAAAGAAGATGAAGGCCGGAATCAAAAGGTGTTCCCAGAAGCTGCGGCAGCGCAGCTTGACCATCAGCGAGGCCAGCACCAGCCCCTCGCGCTCGCACTTGCCGATCAGGCGCGCGATGTTGCCCGGCGCGTGCTCGATATCGGCATCCGTCAGCAGCACGTAGCGCGCGTCGGGCATCACGCGGGCGGCCTCGGCCAAGCCCTGGTGGACCGCCCACAGCTTGCCCGACCAGCCCGGCGGCAGCGGCTGCCCCGCAACCACGCTCAGGCGATGCTGGCCATCGCTGACCCCCACCGCGCCTTCCCGGGCGGCCGTCGCGGTATCATCGATGCTGTTGTCGTCAACCACGACCACGTGCAGCGGGCCCGGATAGCTCTGGTTCAAAAGCGAGTGCACGGTCACGGCGATGGTCTGGGCCTCGTCGCGGGCGGGAATGACCGCCACCAGGCCCGGGGCGGGCGTGGGCAGCACCGTGCTTGCGTCCAGGCGCTGGTCGCAGCGCCAGAACCGCCGCCGGGTCAGCAGCAGAAAAGCCCAGGCCAGCAGCGACAAGGCGGCCAGGATTTCGGGAAAGGTCATGGCCGGGCCTCCTGGGGCGTTTCTTTGCGGAAGCGGGAACGGACAAGAGCCCAGGTGCCCCGAGCCAGGCCGCGGACGGCGCACCCGATCAGGGCGGGCTTGTCCAGCTTGACCCGGACCGCCAGGGGATCCTGGCGGCGCAGGCGCGCGATCAGGGCCAGGGCGATTTCAACGATCACCGCCGCTTCCAGGGCGAGGCGGCCGTCCCGGATATCCCAGGGCAAGGCCCGGGCCCGATCCATCAGCCGGTCGCAGCCCTCCAGGCACCGGTCCATCACCGCGCGCACGGCCGGGGTCGCGGCGGGCAAGGCCAGGTCCTCCACCCGGGCCCCCGCCTCGGCCATCCAGTCGGCCGGCAGGTAGACCCGGTCCAGGTCGCGATAATCGTCGGCGGCGTCCTGGAGATGGTTGATCACCTGCAAGGCGGCGCACAGGGCATCCGAGGCTTCGACGCCGCCCGAGCGCGAACCGCCATGCAGCGCGATCAGGTAGCGCCCCACTGGCGCCGCTGAAAGGGCGCAGTAGTCCATCAGGTCGTCCCACGAATGGGTGCGGTTGCGCCGGGCGTCGCGGCGAAAGGCCTCGACCAGATCGGTCGCGTGGCGGGCGGGAACGCCGGTGGCGGCCAGGCTTTCGCGCAAGGCATGGGCCTTGGCGAAGGCCGGGTCCGGCCCCATCCGCCCCAGGATGGCGGCTTCGAAGCCGTCGAGACGGGCTATCTTGTCGGCGCCCGAAAGCGCGGGCGCGTCGGCAATGTCATCGATGGCCCGGGCAAACGCGTAATAACACGCGACATGTGGGCGCACCCGGGCCGAGAGCAGCACGGAGCCAACCGGAAAATTCTCGGTGGCCGCCGACTTGCCGGAAGGACTCTCGACGGGGCCGGTCCCCCCGACGCTCGGGGGGGCGGGCGGGGAAGAGGAGAAAGCCATGGGGTGTACCCTGCCAAACAAGGAAGTGCTTCGCCTGTAGCACAGCCCCCGCCGTCGCGCCACCCATCCAGCGTGACCGTCCATGCCTTGCACCCGCGCCTTCGCATCCCCTAGTCAAGGAAAGATCAGAAATGGCATGGTCAGGTCCTGAGCGTAAGACGGTAGACGGAAGGCGGGTGACGCCCTCTCGGATCCCGGGGGTGGAGGGTAGCAAATGGGGGTGATGGTGGGGATCGACGGAGATGCGCACAACGGCCTGCCCCTCCAGGACGAGGACCCTCCGGCAGGAGAGGGGGGAAGGCACCCTCTCCTGGATGCCCTGGCCTTTCCCGCCGCCGTGATCGGACCCTCGGGCGAAATCCTGGCCCTGAACGCCCCCCTGGCGGACTGGCTCGGCGGACCCGCCCCCGCGCCGGCGTCCCCTGCCCTGCCCGCGCTTGAGGTGGCGCCAGGCCCGGAACGGCCGGCGGTGCCGCTGGCGGCCTGGCTTCGCGAACCGCCCGCCTCGGGCCCCCTTCCCGGCCTGCTCCACACCGCTCCGGCGCGGGCGGTTCTGGTCAGCGCGCGACCGCTCGGGCCCGGGGGCCCCTTCCTGCTCGTGCTGGCCCCGGCCGCGCGGAGCGAGGCCCCCGCCGCCGCCCTGCCCGCGTCCGCGTCTTCCCCCGACACGGCCCGCGCGCTCGATCGCCTGGCCGGGCTGGGCCATTGGGAATGGCGGCGCGACAGCGCCACCGTCACCTGCTCCGTTCCCCTGCTCGACCTGCTCAAGGAACAAGGCTCCGGCGAACAGACCGTTCGCGCGCTGTTGCGCCGCCTGCCCCCGCGCGATCGCCGCCTGGTGATGCTGGCCCTGCGGCGGATCGGCCAGGGCCGCGATATCCTGCGCCTGACCTGCCGCCTGACCCTGGCCGACCACCGGGTGCTGCACCTGCGCCTGCTGGGGCTGGTGGAACGCGACGACGCCGGGCGCATGCTCCGGATCCATGGCCTGGGCCAGGATGTGACCCATCAGGTCGAGGCTGCCCTGGCGCTGGCGGCCTCGGAAAGCCGGTTTCGGGGCATCCTGGAGTGCGCGGGAGACCCCATTTACATCCACGACCTTTCGGGCCGGATTCTCGACGCCACCCCCCAGGCCTGCATCGCCACCGGCTACACCCTGGAGGAACTGCGCGCCTCGTCGGTGCCCGACATCGATGTCAGCACCACGCTGGAAGGCCTGACCCAAGGTTGGGTATCCCTGGTGCCCGGCCACCCCGTGACCCGCCAGGGCCGGCACCGGCGCAAGGATGGCAGCGAATACCCGGTTGAAATCCGCCTGGCCTTGTTCCTGGACGCGGGCGAGCGGCGCTTTGTCGCGGTGGCGCGCGACATCAGCGAACGCGAGCGCAATCAGCGCGACATTGCCCTGGCCGCCGAGCGCTTCCGGGCCTTTTTCGATCTCGACATGCTGGGGGTCGGCGTGCTGGACGCCGAACGGCGCTGGCTTCAGGTCAACGACACGCTGCTGAAACTGATCGGCCGCGAGCGGGCCGAGGTGATCGGGCGCCCGTGGGGGCACATGCTCGATCCCGACGACCGGGGGCGCGACGAGGTCCTGTTTCGGGATCTCGCGAGGTCGCGCCGGCGTTCGTACTCCATCGACACCCGCCTGCGCGATTCCCGCGACCGGGCCGTGCCCGTGCGCCTGTCGATGGGCGCCGTCCGTGACACGACCGGCGCCATCACCCAGGTGATGCTTCTGATCCAGGATCTTTCCGACCGCCAGGCGTGGGAAGCGGCCAAGGCCGAAAGCGAGGCGCGGCTACGCTCGCTGATCAATACCACCACCGATGCCATTGCCCTGCTGGATCCCGACGGCACGATCCGGGTGATCAACCGGGCGGGCGCCCACCTGCTGGGATCCACCCCGCGCCAGGCCCTCAACCGCACCTTCTATTCCTTCCTCAACCGTAGCGAGGCCGTGGACCGGCGCCACGTGTTCCACGAGGTCCTCAGCACCATGCTTCCCACCAACCGGGAAGAGCAGTGGGGCGAGCGCTGGATGGACGTGGTGATTTTTCCGGTGCTTGATGGCACCGGCAGGGCCATCGGCCTGACCTTGCACGCGCGCGACATCACCCGCCGGCGCGAGACCGAACAGCGCCTCAAGGACAACGAAGCCCGCCTGCGCGGGGCCTTCGACGGCGCGGTGCATGGCATTGCCCTGATTTCACTCGATGGTGGCCTGCTTCGGGTCAACGGCGCGCTGGCCCGCATCCTGGAACGCCCCTCCCACAACCTGCTCGCCGGGGATTATCGGGTTTTCTCCCATCCCGACCACCCCCGGCCCGATGATTTCGACGCGATGATCCGGGGGCATCTCACCGAATGCTCGGTCGAGCGCCCGGTGCTGCGCGGGGATGGGGAAAGCAGCTGGATTCACGTCGCGGGATCGCTGGCCAAGGCCGACGACGATACCCCGCTTTATTTCGTGGTCCATGTGCAAGACATCACGGGGCGGCGTCAGGCGGAAGAGCGGGCCCGCACCGCCGAAAGCCACCTCCTTGAAGCCGCCGCCCTGATTTCCGAGGGCATGCTGCTGTTCGACGCCAGCGACCGGCTGGTCTTGTTCAACGCCGCCTATCTGCGGCACATGCCCGAACTGACCGATGCCATCCGCCCGGGCGCCACCCTTCGGGATCTGTCGGACCAGATCCTCGCCCGGCGCCTGATGGTGCCGTCGTTCTCGAAGCCCATGCCCTATCCCTCCGATCCGCTGGGGCTCTCCCGCGCGCGACCCGACCGCACCAGCACCTTCGAATTCATGCGCCCCGATGGACGCTGCTTCCTGGTGCGCACCAGCCGCACCCGGGCCGGATACACGCTGATCTTGGGATCCGACATCACCGACATGAAAACCCGCGAGCGCATGCTGGCGGACTCCAAGGAAGCGGCGGAATCCGCCAACCGGGCGAAAAGCGAGTTCCTGGCCAACATGAGCCACGAACTGCGCACCCCCTTGAACGCCATCATCGGATTTTCGGACATTCTGCAAGGGGAGATGTTCGGCCCCCTGGGCAACCCGGTGTACACGGAATACGCGCGGCGCATCCATGAATCCGGGCTCCACCTGCTCGACATCATCAGCGATATTCTGGACCTGTCGAAAATCGAGGCGGGCGAGCTGGTTCTGGAGGAAACGGCGGTGGACCTGCGCGCGCTCACCGACGAGGCCGTGCTCATGCTGCGCACGCTGGCCGACCTGAAGCACATCGACCTCGCCAACAAAATCCGCCCGGATCTTCCCCTTCTCTGGGGGGATCCGTTGCGCCTCAAGCAAATCTTGCTCAACCTGATCAACAACGCCCTCAAATTCACCCCCGAGGGCGGGTCGGTCTCGATCCGCGCCGGCCTCGACTCCCGGGGAGGCGTGGCCCTGGCGGTCGACGACACCGGCATTGGCATGGACGAGGAAGGGGTGCGCGTCGCCCTCACCCCCTTCGGCCAGATCGCCAGCGCCTACACCCGGCAGGAAGGCGGAACCGGCCTGGGGCTGCCCCTGACCTTGAAACTGGTCCATGCCCACGAGGGCCTTCTGGACATTCGCAGCCGTCCCGGAGCCGGCACCTCGGTCAGCGCCTCCTTTCCGCCCCACCGCACCCGCGCCCCCGGCTCGCAGGCCGAAGGGCGGGCGCTTCCGGTGGCCGCCCCTCAGGAAGACGACGTGTCCTTGGAAGTCGGGGGGGAAGTCGGGGGGGACGTCGGGAGGGAAGCCGTGGGTGAAGCAGCCGGCGGAGGGGGCGCATCGTCGGAGTCCCCCCCCAGCCAGCGCTCCAGCGGCCCCAGGGCGTGAAACAGCAAAGGATTGAGGGCAATCGACAACAGCGCGCCGGCCAGGATGTAACTCAGCCCCGCCTGGGGCAGCAGACCCAGGCTCACCCCCAGGCCGGCCAGGATGAACGAAAACTCACCGATCTGGGCGAGGCTGGCCGACACGGTAAGCGCGGTGCCCCGCCCGTACCCAAACATGCGCACGATCGCGAAGGCGGCCAGGGACTTGCCCACCACGATCACCAGCACCACCGCCAGCACCGCCAAGGGGTCGGCCCACAACAGTTCAGGATCGAACAGCATCCCGACCGACACGAAGAACAAAACGGCGAAGGCATCCTTCAACGGCAGGGAATCAGCGGCCGCCTGGTGACTGAGCTTGGATTCACTCATCACAAGCCCGGCGAAAAACGCCCCCAGGGCAAACGAAACGCCGAACAAGGTCGAGGACAGGTAAGCCAGCCCCATGGCCAGGGCCAGCACGGTCAGGGTGAACAATTCGCGGGAGTTCTGACGGGCCACCACTTCCAGGATCCGGGGCACGATGCGCCCGCCCGCCACCAGCACCAGCACGATGAACAGGCCCACCTTGGCCACCGTCAGGCCCAAGGTCAGGGCCAGGCTGGCTTCCGACACCGCTCCGTCGGTCCCCTCCCCCTGGGATCCCGCCAGGGCTGGCAGCAAAACCAGGGCGATGACCATCGCCAGGTCCTCGACCACCAGCCAGCCAACGGCAATGCGCCCTCGTTCGGTATCGATCTGGTTGCGGTCCTCCAGGGCGCGCAGCAGCACAACCGTGCTCGCCACCGACAAGGCCAGGCCAAAAACCAGCCCGGCCCCCCACCCCCAATCCCACCACAGGGCAAGCCCGCCCCCGATCAGGGTCGCCACCGCGATCTGACCCAAGGCGCCGGGAATGGCGATATGGCGGACAGCCCACAGGTCGCGCACCGAAAAGTGCAGGCCCACCCCGAACATCAGCAAAATAACGCCGACTTCGGCCAGTTCCTGGGCCAGGGGGCCGTTGGCGACAAAGCCGGGGGTGAAGGGGCCCACCGCGATGCCGGCCAGCAGGTAACCGACCAGGGGAGAGAGGTGCAAACGGCTGGCCAGCCAACCCAAGGGTGCCGCGAACACCAGGCTCATGGCAAAGGTCGAAAGCAACGGGGTGTCGTGCATCGGGATTCCTAAAACATCAATTAACCAATGGGATGGGGCGCCCCTAACATGGTCACCGTGTCCCGCGCCCGCAAGCCATCATGCCGCGAGGAAAACCACGACCCGACCCGGTCCCCGGGTCGTCGTGCCCCGACACCCGATAAAAAAATGCCCCAGGGACCGCGAGGCCCCCGGGGCTTGCCCGATCAGAACGGAATGTCGTCGTCGAGGTCGGCCGGCCCGGACTGAGGCGCGCGATCCCAGCCTTGCCCGCCCGACGACCGGGGCTCGGAGAAGCCACCGGCCGCCGGCGCGCCGCCGTAGCCACCGCTTTCTCCGCCACCGGCGTAACTGCCGCCCTCGCCGCGACCATCAAGCATGGTCATCTCGGCCCCCGGCCCTTGCAACACCACCTCGGTCGTGTAGCGATCCTGACCGCTTTGATCCTGCCACTTGCGGGTCTGCAAGGAGCCGCACAGGTACACTTTCGAGCCCTTGCGCAAATAGCGTTCGGCGATATCGGCCAGCGGGCCAAAAATCGCCACCGCATGCCATTCGGTCCGCTCGCGCCGTTCCCCGGTCTGGCGATCCTTCCAGGTCTCCGAGGTCGCCACCCGCAGATGCGTTACCTTGTTGCCGTTTTGAAACGTGCGGGTTTCCGGGTCCTTGCCGAGGTTCCCGATGAGAATAACCTTATTGACACCCGCCATTGCCGCTCTCGCCTTTTTGTTGCACTACCACGTCTTCCAGATCCCCCGCTCGGGCCTTGCGCCCTACCGCATCGAGACTCCGGCTTTTGCCGGCCAAGTCTGCCTTGCCCGCCCCGACGGAAGCAAGCCCCACCCGGGCCGTCCCGTCCACAATCGGCACAGGGGCCGGATCGTGCGACCCGGCCCCTGGTTTGGCGTGGTAATCACGAAGGCGCGCGCGGCCTTCGCGTCAGCGGTGATCAGTCGGCGTAATAGTCGTAGTTGCCGCCCTTCCACTTGTAGACGACATAGCCCGGCGCCGAGACGTCACCCTTGGCATCGAAGCCGATCTTGCCCAGCACGGTGTCGAACTGGTCGGCATGCAACGCGGTCGCGACCTTGGCCGCGTCGGGGCTGCCGGCCTTCTCGGCGGCCTGGGCCCAGGCCTGGATGGCGCCATAGGTGTACAGCGTGTAGCCCTCGGCGTTGTATCCATCGGCCTGGAACGCCTTCACCACCTGCGAGGCATCCGGGTTCTTGCGCGGGTCGGGCGAGAAGGTGAACAAGGTGCCATCGCTGGCCGGACCCGCGATCGAGGCAAACTCGGTCGCCACCAGGGCGTCACCCGACATCAAGGTGATGTCCAGGCCCTGGTCCTTGGCCTGACGCACGATCAGGCCGGCCTCGGTGTAGTAGCCCCCCAGATAAACGATCTGGATGCCTTCGTTCTTCATCTTGGTGACCAGGGCCGAGTAGTCCTTTTCGCCGGCCGTGATCGCCTCGAACATCGCTTCCTGGACACCCGCGGCGTTCAGCGCGGCCTTGGTTTCGTCGGCCAGCCCCTTGCCGTAGGCGCTCTTGTCGTGAAGGATGGCGACTTTCTTGTCGCCGAACTTATCCTTCAGGAAGTCGCCGGCGATCACGCCTTGCTGATCATCGCGCCCGCAGGTCCGGAACACCAGGGACTTCCCTTCCTCGGTCAACTTGGGGTTGGTCGAAGCCGGGGAAATCTGAAGGATGCCTTCCTCCTGGTACACCGCCGAGGCCGGAATGGACGACCCCGAGCAGAAGTGCCCGGCCACGAACACCACCCCGTCGTTGGCCATCTGGTTGGCCACGGCCACCGCCTGCTTGGGATCGCAAGCATCGTCGCCGACCTTCAGTTCCAGCATCTGGCCCAGCACGCCGCCCTTGGCGTTGAGGTCCTTGACCGCCATCTGGGCGCCCTTGGCCATCTGCTCGCCAAACGAAGCATACTGGCCGGTCATCGGGCCGACGGTGGCAATGATGATCTCGGCCTGGGCCACGCCCGCGCCCAGAACAACAGCGGCGGCGGTGGCAAGAAGTCCGGTCTTGAATGTGCGCATGTCAACCACTCTCCTGGTTGTGGTAAGAAATCCGTTCGCTTCGAAAACCGATCCGGCCCCCGTCCGTTCGTCAAGGCGGGGCCGGGCACCAAACCAACCCGGCAGGCGGATTTTCTCCGCCGCCGTCAGGCTCCGTTGCCTTTCTCGCGCCACCCGAACAGGCCGGTGCGCTCGAACAGCCAGGGATATTGCGTCACCATTTTGTGCACGTGGGTCAGACGGTAGGCAAGCGCGGCGAAGGCGATCAAAAGCAGGACATCGATCACAAACCCACTCGCCGACAATAAGGTGCCCCCGAACAAGGCATGCAAGAAAAAGCGGTTGGCCGCCGCCAGCAACACCCCATAGGGCAGCGCCTGCCACAAGGGCCGCCACGTGGCGGCCAGGGCCTGCCCGGTCATCCAGGCGACCCAGCCCACCAGCCCCGCCGTGAACACCAGGTAGGTGAACGGCGGCGCCCCCAGCACCAAGGAAAGATCCATGCCTAGTGTCCTCCCTCCAGGTAGGCGGCCCGGATTTCCGGGTTTGCCAGAAGCTCGGACCCGGGCCCGCTCAGCGTGACCAGCCCGTTGACCAGGACATACGCCCGGTGAGCCAGGCGCAGCGCATGAAACGCATTTTGTTCAACCAGGAAAACGGTCATGCCCTGGCGTTGGTTGATTTCCTGGATCGCGGCGAAGATCTGGCGCACCACCAGGGGCGCGAGACCCAGCGACGGCTCATCCAGCAAAAGCAGGCGCGGCCGGCTCATCAGGGCGCGGCCGATCGCCAGCATCTGCTGCTCGCCCCCCGACAAGGTGCCGCCACGTTGCTCGCGGCGTTCCTCCAGGCGGGGAAACAAGGTGAACACCTGGCGCAGATCGTCCTGGAAATGGGCGGGATCGGCGATCAGGGCCCCCATTTGCAGGTTTTCGTACACCGTCATGCGCGAAAAAATGCGCCGCCCCTCGGGCGAATGGGCAATGCCCAGCCGCACGATGCGGTCGGTGGCCAGGCGGGTGATGTCCTGGCCCGCGAAGCGCACCGTGCCCGAATGGGCACGCGGCTCGCCGCAGATGGTGTTCAACAGCGTGGTCTTGCCGGCGCCATTGGAGCCGATCAAGGTCACGATCTCGCCCGCGTGCACGCTGAGATCCACGCCGCGCAGGGCCTCGATCATGCCATAGCGGGTACGGACGCCCTCGACCTCCAGAAGCGGGGTGTCGGGGCGGATGACAGGATCAGGCATCACGGCCCCCCTTCGCATCGACTTGCAGCCCCAGATCGCTGGCAACCTCGGCCGGCAGATCCTCGTCCTCGGCCTCGCCCAGGTAGGCCTTGATCACCGCCGGGTCCTCGCGGACCTCGCGCGGCGAGCCGTCGGCGATCTTGCGCCCGTGATCGAGCACGATGATATGGTCGGAAATGCCCATGACAACGCTCATGTCATGCTCGATCAACAGCAGCCCGATCCCGTGCTCGTCGCGGATGGACAGCAACAGCGTGTTGAGATCCAGCGATTCCTTGGGGTTCAGGCCGGCGGCGGGTTCGTCGAGGCACAACAGCACGGGCTGGATGCACATGGCCCGGGCGATTTCCAGGCGGCGCTGGTCGCCATAGGGCAGGTTCTGGGCTTCCCAGTCGGCGCGCTCGGTCAGACCCACCCGGTCCAGCCAGTAGCGGGCCCGTTCAAGCGCCGCGCGTTCGGCCCGGCGATAGACCGGCAGGCCCAGAAGGCCCGCGATCGAGAACAACGACGCGCGCATCAAGACGTTGTGCTGGGCCACGATCAGGTTTTCCAGCACCGACATCCGCCCGAACAGGCGGATGTTCTGGAAGGTGCGCCCGATATCCGCCTTTTGCGCCACCCGGAACCCTTCCATGCGTTCCAGGTAGTAGGGCCGGCGCTTGCGCGGGTGGTGCAAAATCAGGCGCCCCACGGTTGGCTTGTAAAAGCCGGTCAGGCAGTTGAACACCGTGGTCTTGCCGGCGCCGTTGGGGCCGATGATCGAGGTGATCTCGCCGCCCCGGGCCTGGAACGACAGATCATCGATCGCGACCAGGCCTCCAAAGCGCATGGTCAGGTGTTCAACCTCCAGCAACACGGGCCGCGAGGGAGAAGAAGACGTCGGGATCGGGGAGACGACGGACGCGTTCATGCCGGGTCTCCCTCGGGTGCGACGCGGCCCTTCTTGCCGCCCAATCGCAAGGTTGGATCGCGATAGGCCAGCAGCCCCCCCGGACGCCAGACCATCACCGCGACCATCGCCGCGCCAAACACCAGCATGCGGTACTGCTCGAACTCGCGGAAAATCTCGGGCATGACCACCAGGACAAAGGCGGCGATCACCACCCCCACCTGACTGCCCATGCCGCCCAGGACGACGATGGCCAAGATCACGGCGCTTTCCATGAACGAGAAGCTCTCGGGACTGATGAACCCCTGGCGGGTCGCGAAGAACGATCCGGCGAAGCCCCCGAACATGGCTCCCAGCGCGAAAGCCGAAAGTTTGATGTTGGTGGGGTTGATGCCCAGCGACCGGCAGGCGATTTCATCCTCGCGCAGGGCTTCCCACGCCCGGCCCACCGGCAAGCGCCGGATGCGCTGCGTGAACAGATTGGTCAGCACGGCGAGCGCCAGGATCACGTAGAACAGGAAAATCACCCGGTGCAGGGGCGAGTAGTCGATCCCCAGCAGCTGGTGGAAGGTCATCGCGCCATCGGACGCCGTGCGCGAGAACTCGAAGCCGAAAAACGACGGCCGGGGAATGGCGCTCACCCCGTTCGGGCCGTGGGTGACGGGAACCCAGTTCAGCAAGATCACGCGAATGATCTCGCCGAAGCCCAAGGTGACGATCGCCAGGTAGTCGCCGCGCAACCGCAACACGGGAAAGCCCAGCGTCACCCCGAAAAAGGCGGCGAACAGGCCGGCCAGAGGCAGGCACACCCAAAACGACCAGCCGAATTCGGTGGCCAGCAGGGCGTAGGAATAAGCCCCCACCGCGTAGAAGGCCACGTACCCCAGATCCAGAAGCCCGGCCAGCCCGACCACGATGTTGAGCCCCCAGCCCAGCATGATGTAAATCATCCAGGTGGTGGCCACGTCGATGGTGTAGCGGTTGCCAAAGGACGTGAGGGGAAAGGCAATGGCCAGGACCAGGGCAATCAGCCCGATGCTGGTCATGTTGTAGCGCAGGAACGACCCCACGGGACGCAGCGCGGCGCCCAGGGCCCCGGTCGAGCGCCGCCGTCCGGGCCACTCCCGCCACACGATCAGCAGCAAGCGCCCCACGAACACGGCCCCGATCGCCCAGGCCCAATCCTCCCAGCGCTTGACCAGTTGCAGGCCACTGGTCAGGTTTTCGGAATAGAGGCCGATGAACGGCAGGAACAAAACCGCGCCCAAGAACGTGGTCACGCCCAGTTCCCGGGCCAGCGGCCCCAGGCGCGAGGCCAGACCAGCCGGGGCGGAGGTTGGAGCGATGGTCATCATACCTTCTCCACTTCCGGCTTGCCCAGGAAACCCGTCGGCTTGAAAATAAGGACGAGCACAAGGATGCCAAACGTGGCCACATCCTTGTATTCAATGGTGAAATAGGCGCTCCAGAAGGCTTCGATCAAGCCGATCATCAAGCCCCCCAGCATCGCCCCGGGCAGCGAGCCAATCCCCCCCAGGACGGCGGCCGTGAAGGCCTTCATCCCGGCCAGGAAGCCGACGTAGAAGTCGATGACCCCGTAGTACAAGGTGGTGATCAACCCCGCGACCGCCGCCAGCGTGGCGCCCAGGACAAAGGTCAGTGAAATCGTCCGGTCCACGTTGACCCCGACCAGCGCCGCCATTTTGCGGTCTTGCTCGCACGCCCGCTGCTGACGGCCCAGCGAGGTGCTTGTGATCAGGTACGTGAACGCGATCATCAGGCCCACGGTCAGCAGCCAGATGATGATCTGAAGATAGCTGAGCTGCACCCCGAAGCCATCTTGCGAATAGATCTCGAATCCGCCCTGGATGATGGGCTGAATCGATTTGACCCGCGCGCCTTGCGTGATCTGCACGTAGTTTTGCAAGGCGATCGACATGCCGATGGCCGAGATCAGGGGCGCCAGCCGGAACGACCCGCGCAGGGGCCGGTAGGCCAGCCTCTCCACTGTCCAGCCATAGGCCGCCGTGAAAACCATCGACACCACCAGCATCGCCATCAGGCCCAGGGGCACCGAGGCCATTTCGGCCCCCCCCAGAACCAGATAGGTGGTGATCGCCAGAAAAGCGCCGATCATGTAAATTTCGCCGTGGGCGAAATTAATCATCCCAATAATGCCATAAACCATCGTATAGCCGATGGCGATCAGGCCATAGA
Source organism: Pararhodospirillum oryzae (assembly GCF_007992075.1). GTDB lineage: Bacteria > Pseudomonadota > Alphaproteobacteria > Rhodospirillales > Rhodospirillaceae > Pararhodospirillum > Pararhodospirillum oryzae. Next base: position 4,881 of record NZ_BJZO01000062.1, on the reverse strand, counting down.
TCGCTCCGAGCGTCAGCCCGTTGATCAGTTGCTGCAGGAAATAGGCCACCCCGCCCCCTTATTTTTCTGGTCGTGGGATTTGACGGATCCCGGAGTTCCCGCCTTGACCCCGTTCCGCCGCGCCGTCCGCCGGGACCGACCCCTTGGTCCACTCCTCGACAAACGACGCCGGTCATGCGTGTTACAACAGGTCTGGGCGCAAGCGCAATTGCTTGCATGCCCACGGTTTCAGCATGGTCGGCAGGCCATGCCTCTAACGGCGGCGTGGCCAACGGGGCCCGGGCGCGCTAAGGATCAGGGCCCTCCCCCCGGAGGGTTGACCAAAAGGCGAGACGAGAATGAACGCTCATGAACTGTGTGTACGCGGGGCCCGGGAACACAACCTCAAAAATATCTCCGTGGTGTTGCCCCGCGACAAGTTGGTGGTGATCACCGGACTGTCCGGCTCGGGAAAATCGAGCCTCGCCTTCGATACCATCTACGCCGAGGGGCAGCGCCGCTACGTGGAATCGTTGTCGGCCTACGCGCGTCAGTTCCTGGAGCTGATGCAAAAACCCGACGTGGACGCCATCGACGGCCTGTCGCCCGCCATCTCGATCGAACAAAAAACCACCAGCCGCAACCCGCGTTCGACCGTGGGCACGGTGACCGAAATCCACGACTACATGCGACTCCTGTGGGCGCGGGTTGGCGTGCCCCACTCCCCGGCCACGGGTCTGCCGATCGAAAGCCAGACCGTGAGCCAGATGGTCGATCGCATCATGGCCCTGGCCCCCGAGACCCGGCTTTACGTGCTGGCGCCACTGGCGCGTGGGCGCAAGGGCGAGTTTCGCAAGGAACTGGCGGATCTGGGCCGGCGCGGCTTCAGCCGGGTCAAGGTGGATGGCACGGTATACGAGCTGGGCGAGGTCCCGGCGCTCAACAAAAAGATCAAGCACGACATCGAGGTGGTGGTGGATCGCCTGATCGTGCGCCCGGGCCTGGAAAGCCGGCTGGCCGACTCGCTGGAAACCGCCCTGGGGCTGACCGAGGCCGAGGGGCTGGTGCTGGTGGAAAACGCCACCACCGGCGAGCGCCACACCTTTTCCACCCGCTTCGCCTGCCCGGTCAGCGGCTTCACGATCGATGAAATCGAACCGCGCCTGTTTTCGTTCAACAGCCCGTTCGGCGCCTGCCCGGTGTGCGACGGCCTGGGCGTGACCTTGTATTTCGACCCCGCCCTGGTCGTTCCCAACCCCAATCTGACCTTGAAGGCCGGCGCGCTGGCGCCCTGGTCGAGCCAGAGCCAGCCGTCCCCCTACTACGCCGACGCCATTGCGAGCGTCGCCGCCCACTATGGCGCCGACATGGAAACGCCCTGGCGCGACCTGCCCGAGCGCGTGCGCGACGTGCTGTTGAACGGCTCGGGCACCGAGGTCGTTCCCCTGGTGTTTGAAAACGACCGCCGCTCGTTTCGCACCAGCAAGCCGTTCGAGGGCGTGCTGGCCAATATTGCCCGGCGCTGGCGCGAGACCGATAGCAATTGGGTGCGCGAGGAACTCTCGCGCTATCAGTCGGGGGCGCCCTGCGAAGCCTGCGGGGGCGCGCGCCTGAAGCCCGAGGCGCTGGCGGTCAAGATCCTGGGCCGGCACATTGGCGAAATCTCGGACCTCTCGATCGCCGACTCCCGGGCCTGGTTCGCCGGCCTGGAAGAGCAGTTGGGCGAAAAGCAGCGCGAGATCGCCCGGCGCATCCTGCGCGAGATCAACGACCGCCTGGGCTTCCTGGGCAACGTCGGCCTCGACTATCTCACGTTGGCCCGGGGTTCGGGCACCTTGTCGGGCGGCGAAAGCCAGCGCATCCGCCTGGCCAGCCAGATCGGTTCGGGGCTTACCGGCGTGCTGTACGTGCTTGACGAGCCCTCGATCGGCCTGCACCAGCGCGACAACGACCGTCTTCTGGAAACGCTGCGCCGCCTGCGCGACCTGGGCAACACCGTGATCGTGGTCGAGCACGACGAGGACGCCATCCGCTCGGCCGACCATCTGGTGGACATGGGCCCGGGCGCGGGCCTGCACGGGGGCCACGTGGTGGCCGAAGGCACCCCGGCCGAGGTCATGGCCTGCCCCGACAGCCTGACCGGCCAGTATCTGACGGGAACGCGCAAGATCGAGGTGCCCCGCAGCCGTCGCCCCGGCAACGGGCAGCATCTGGTGGTGCGGGGCGCGCGCTCCCATAACCTCAAGGGCATCGACGCCACCATCCCCCTGGGCACGCTGACCTGCGTCACCGGGGTTTCGGGGGGCGGCAAGTCCACCTTGGTGATCGAAACCCTGTACAAGGCCCTGGCCCGCGCGCTCAACGACAGCCGCGACCCGCCGGGCCTGCACGACGGCCTGGAGGGGGTGGAGCATATCGACAAGATCGTGGACATCGACCAGTCCCCGATCGGCCGCACGCCGCGTTCCAACCCCGCCACCTACACCGGCGCCTTCACCCCCATCCGCGACTGGTTCGCCGGCCTGCCCGAGGCCAAGGCGCGCGGCTACAAGCCCGGCCGCTTTTCGTTCAACGTCAAGGGCGGACGCTGCGAAGCCTGCCAGGGCGACGGGGTGATCAAGATCGAAATGCACTTCCTGCCCGATGTCTACGTGACCTGCGACGTGTGCAAGGGCAAGCGCTACAACCGCGAAACCCTGGACATCACCTTCAAGGGCAAGTCCATCGCCGACGTGCTGGCGATGACCGTGGACGAAGCGGCCGAGTTCTTCCACGCCGTGCCCGCCGTGCGCGACAAGATGGACCTGCTGGCCCGCGTCGGGCTGGGGTACATCAAGGTCGGCCAGCAGGCGACGACGCTGTCGGGCGGCGAGGCGCAGCGGGTCAAGCTGTCGAAGGAGCTATCCCGGCGCGCCACCGGGCGGACCTTGTACATCCTCGACGAGCCCACCACCGGCCTGCATTTCGAGGATGTCAACAAGCTCCTTACCGTGTTGCAGGCCCTGGTGGACCAGGGGAACACGGTGCTGGTGATCGAGCACAATCTGGAAGTCATCAAGTGCGCCGACCACCTGATCGACCTGGGCCCCGAAGGGGGCGCCGGCGGCGGGCGCATCGTGGCCACCGGCACCCCGGAGGAGGTCGCCGCCTCCCCCCACAGCCACACCGGCCGCTACCTGCGCGCGAGCCTGGGCCTGGAGTGACAAAACGCCGCGCGGACGGGCTCCGGAACACCGGAGCGCGCCCCGCGGCTTGAGCGCGTGCGGCCTTTCAGGCGAACGTGCCCGGTGCGGCCTTTCAGGCCAACGTGCTTGGTGCGGCCTTTCAGGCCGCCTGGGCGCGAGGATTGAGAGCGGCGGCGCGGGCAACAAAGTCGTCGCCCAAAAACTCGGGACGCTTGTAAAGGCCGTTCAGCCACGCGGCCAGCATGCACAATTCCTCGAACTTCACGAGCTCGTCGAGGGTGCCCGGGGGAAACTGGATGGAAAAGCTGCCGGCAATGATGTCCAGCACTTCCTCGACCTGCTCGGCGCTGAGCCCGATATCGGTTTCGATCGAGGCATGACGGGTGAGCTTGTCTTCCTCGATCCCGTATTCATCGCGGATCAGCTTCACGACCCACCGGAACAGATTCATCCAGTTCTTGACCTCGGAGATATCCCGGTCGAACGCCATGGCTGCCCCATTCGTGCACGCCCCCGGCCCCCACGCCCCCGCGCCGTGCCAGACAGGCAAGAAAAACGCCCCGTGGTCCGCGCCCTTTGCGGCCGCGCATTTCATGCTAGACTTTTGGATAATCCTACCCTGATCCCGGCGCGGGTCAAGAACCCAAGCATGATTGTTTTCTTCCCGCATCCCGCTTCCGTCAACCCGATCGCGCGGCGGCGATTTGCTCGGCGATTGATCCGTTCGGAACCGGGCGTGGCCCTGCTTCACTATCCAACTGTCCAGGGGTCGATAACCGGAACACCGGCCGCCGTGAAGGCGCTGGCGTCACGCGTGGCGACCGCGAAACCATGCGCCGTGGCGATGGCCGCGATGTAACCGTCTGGTGTGGGAAAGCCTTTGCCCGCCTTGCGCGCCGCAACGGCAAGGTCCGCGTAGCGACGCGCGGCAGCCGTATCGAAGGGCAGGATTCTGCCGTCGAACAGGCCGAGCACGCCGTCAAGCAGGGCCGCGAGCTTCTGCTTGCGCCGCCCGTCCGACAGCGCGCCGAGACCAAACAGCAGTTCCGCGACGGTGACGCTGGAAAGATAAAGGGTTTCGGCGGCCTGCGTATCCAGCCAATCCGGCACGGCGGGAGCCGGTTCCGGTTTCATCGCCTCGGAAACGACATTGGTGTCGAGGACGATCATTCAAAGCGCATGGGGTTGGCGGGCGTCCGGTCGCGGCCCTGTTCCAGCGCCTCGACATCGGCGTTGGTCAGCCCGACATCGCGACTCAACGCCGCCACGGCGGACCCAAGGCGAACACGGTTGGCGGGACGAACCGCAGCGTCCAGGATGTCGCGCATCTCAGCCTCGGTGCTGCGACCATGACGGGCCGCGCGCACCTTGAGGGCGCGGTGCGTCTCTTCGGACAGGTTGCGAATGGTGACGGCGGGCATCCGATAGCACCTCCTGAAATCCGAGGGCGATGCTATCAATATACTTTAACCGCCATCACACGACAAGGAACGCCCCCATTTCGCGAACCCGTTCCGCTCTCTGGCCGGCTGGCCGATACCGCTCGTCCGGCGCGCCAGGGCCGGGAATCCGATGACTCCGCCGCCCGCACCGCAGAAAATTTGCCCCCAGATGTCCTGACGGCACGGCCTGCTTGGTGACGCCATGGACCACCGCATTGTCCGCAACGACGGCGGGCCTGGACGAACACTTCCGCGTCGAAGGCCGGAAAACCTGA
>NZ_BJZO01000061.1 GCF_007992075.1 Pararhodospirillum oryzae | reverse complement strand
GGCGCGGCCCCGGTCCCCGGTCCGGGCGCGGCCCGGCGGAGGGCGCCCCCCGCGACCTGCCCGCGCCCCCGCCCGGCGGCGGCGTGTGGCTGTTCGGGCATCACGCCGTGGAAGCCGCGCTCGCCAATCCGGCCCGGCGGGTGCGCGCCCTCTATGCCCTGCCCGGGGCCGCCGAGGCGCTGCCCCCCGACCTGATCGCCCGCCCGGGCCTGGACCGGCGCGTGGTTGATCGCGACACCCTGGAGGCCCTGCTCCCGCCGGGCGCCGTGCATCAGGGCCTGGCCCTGGGCGTCGCCCCCCTGCCCGCCCCCGACCTCGACGCCCTCGCCGCCCGCCCCGGCCCCGGGGTGATCGCCGTCTTGGATCAGGTCTCGGATCCCCACAACGTCGGCGCCGTCCTGCGCTCGGCCGCCGCCTTTGGCGTGCGTGCCGTCGTCGTCCAGGATCGCCACAGCCCCGACGAAACCGGCACCCTGGCCAAGGCCGCGAGCGGCGCCCTGGAGCGCGTTCCCCTGGTGCGCGTCTCGAACCTCGCGCGCGCCCTCGATGCCCTCAAGGAGCATGGCTACTGGTGCGCGGGGCTTGAAGCCGGCGCCCCCACCACCCTGGCCCAGACCCGCCTCGACCAGCGCGCCGTCCTGGTGCTGGGCAGCGAGGGCGCCGGCCTGCGCCGCCTGGTGCGCGAACACTGCGACGTGCTTGCCTGCCTGCCCATGGCCGGCCCCATGGAGAGCCTGAACGTCTCCAACGCCGCCGCCATCGCCTTCTACGAGCTGGCCGGGCGCGCCTTGCCCGAGGCCTGACATCACGGGGCGCGCGACAGACTCCGCCCGGGGGCGGAAACGGGGACGGAAGCCGGCACCGCCGCCCCGCCTCCCCGCCGGAGCGCGACGACAAACCCCGGTGTCCGCGCCCCCCGGCACCCCCTTTGTCGCGCCCCCCGGCCCCCCCTTTGCCGCGCCCCCCGGCACATCCTTTTTCGCGCGCCCTGGCGCGACCCTCACCGAAATCGCGGTGCTTCTGATCGGTCTTGGCCTGCTGGCCCAGGCCGGGCTCAGCCTTTCCCACGCGGGCCGCCAGGGCCTGGCGGAGCAGCGCACGGCCCTGGCGGCGCGACGGCTGGAGGCTGCCCTGGCCACCGCCGCCCTGGCCACCGCCACCCTTCCCTGCCCCGATGCCCGCGACGCTCCCGACGGCCGCGCCGATTCCACCTGGTGCCAGCGCGTGGGCCTGGTGCCCTGGCGCACCTTGGGGATTGCCCGCGCCGATGCCCTCGACGGCTGGGGGGCCTTGTTTTCCTACCGCCCGGCGCCCGAGCTGGTCGCCCCCGCCCACGGCGGCACCGCCTGGGTTCCCGGAGCCGGCCCCCTCGCCTGCGACAGGGCCGGAGCCACCCTCCGACAGATCGTGTCGTCGCTGATGATCGCTCCGGGCCCGGCGCCACTCCCCCATGCCCAGGCGGCCTACGCCCTGATCAGCCATGGCCCCAACCGCAAGGGAGCCGTGCTGGCCGACGGGCAGCCCTTTGCCCTGGGGGTCGCCACCGCCACCCGGGCCGAGGCCCTAAACGCCGGCGTCGTGCCCGCCGGCGGCGCGGCCCAGGTCTGGCACGGGCCCGATCCCTCCGACGCCCCGGCCCCCGACGGCACCCTTTTCGACGACCGCGTGTTCTGGGTGCCGCCCCTGGTGCTGCTGGAGGAAGCCGGCTGCCGGCCCGACGGCCCCGGGTTTTGAGGCCGGGTGTGTTGCGCCGGCTCCCGGGCGCCCCATATCCTCAACCATAACGGGATGGCGGGCCGTGGCGACCCGACCCATCCCCTAAAACAGGGAGGTCGCCATGGTTGCACCCGTTCCCTCGCCGTCCCCCTCGTCCCCCGCTTCCCCCTTGTCACCGCCCCCCGCCGGGCCGGCCCTGGCTCCGCTGCGTGGCGCCGCCGGGATCTACCACATCAACCGCGTGGCGGTGCGCGACGTCTGGGGCTGGCTGGATCGCGCCTGGGCCGACATCTGCGCGGCCTGGTTCCCCAGCCTGATCTATGGCCTGCTGTTCGTCGCCCTGGGGTTTGCCGTGACCGGCGGCCTGTTGCTGCTGGATCTCGCCTGGCTGGTTCTGCCCATGGCCGGGGCCTTCCTGCTGGTCGGCCCCGTGCTGGGAATCGGCCTGTGCGAAATCAGCCGCGTGGTCGAGGAAGGGGGCACCCCCACCCTGCGCGGCGCCCTCACCGCCTTTCAGCGCAACGGCTTCGCCATCATGACCACCGGCGTGCTGTTCATGCTGCTGATGCTGGCCTGGGTCCGGGTCGCCGCCTTGCTGTTCGCCCTGATGTTCCCCTACATCGGCGGCGGCTGGAACGATCTGATCGTGCAAACCCTGACCACCTGGGACGGCGCCGTGTTCTTGCTGGTGGGCACCGCGATCGGCGCCGGGTTCGCGCTGCTGGCCTTTGTCCTGGGCGTGGTCTCGCTCCCCTTGCTGCTCGACCGGCGCGAAGAGGCCCTGCGCGCCGCCGTGGTGTCCTTTCGCGCCGTGCAGGCCAACCCGGGCCCGATGGCGGCATGGGCGGGCCTGATTGCCGTGTTCATCGGCGCCGGGCTGATCAGCGCCTTCATTGGCCTGATCCCCAGCCTGCTGCTGGTCGGTCATGCCACCTGGCACGCCTACCGCGCGCTGGTCACGGTCGAGGATCCGCCGGAAGCGACGGCCGTGGATCCTGTCCCGCCCGCCTGACGAATGTCTCCAGAACCGTTGCCAGCGCCTCGGGCTGGTCCGCGTGCAGCCAGTGCCCCGCCCCCTTCAGGGTCACCAGCCGCAGCGCCGGGAACAAGGCCGCCAGCCCGGGGCGCGCCGAATCGGGAACGTAGGCGCTCAGGCCACCGCGCACCACCAGGGTCGGCCCCGACCACGACACCCCCGCCGCCAGGGGCGGAAAATCGCCCAGCACCGGCAACGCCGCCGCCAGGGCCGGCAGGTTCAAGCGCCAGCGAAACCCGCCTTGCTCCGCCCGCACCAGGTTTTGCAGCAGAAAAGCCCGCAAGCGGGTTTCCGGCAGGGCCTCGGCCAGCAGGGCCTCGGCGTCCTCGCGCCGCGCCACCTCGGCGAGCGGCAGGGCCATGAGCGCGCCGATCACCCGGTCGAGCCCCTCCATGCCGGGCGACGGCCCGGGCGCGATGTCAAGCACCCCAAGATGGCTGATCCACCGGGGTGTTTGCAGCGCCAGCATCATGGCCGCCTTGCCCCCCATGCTGTGGCCGATCACCGGCACCGGCCCCAGCCCGACCCGCTCAATGTAACGGGCCACGTCGGCGGCCAGATGGGGGTAGTCCATGACCGGCGACCACGGGGACTCGCCATGATTGCGCAAGTCGAGCACATGCCATTCGGCCTCGCCGGCCAGCCGGGTCACGATGGCCTGCCAGTTGCGCGCCGAGCCAAACAGGCCGTGCAGCAAGACCACGGGCCGGCCGCGCCCCACGCGCCGGGCCGCCAGATCCACCGACTCCACGGGGCCGCTCACCACGGCCCCCGACAACAAAGGCCCCGAAACCAGGGGCCGGCGGACGACACGGGCGGACAAGGCATGAAAAGGCTCCCCCAACGGCATGAAAACCCCGCCAGGGAAACACACGACGGCGGGGAGGAGCAACCCGCGCCGGGCCCTGGCGGGAAGGCGAACAGGCCGACCCGGGCGTTTCGTCGCCTGGGCAGGGACGCAAACGACAGGGGGTCCCCGGGCTGGCCTGCTCCCCACGCTTCAAGCAAGAGCGGGGCCAGAACGCCCCGCCCGTCCCATCGGAGGCCAAGCCCGTGACGCCTCAACCCCTTGGCTCTCGCCAAGGATCGCTTCTCTCCGCCCAGGGAGGGGCAGGAATGAACCGTTTTGGCCGTTTTTTCGTTATTTTGACCGATCTGGAACACTTTCGCGGGCGTGTCGTCGTTTCCGGCCCCAGGCCGCCCGGTTTCGCCCCTTGACAAGGCGCGGGCCCTGCCCCCCCTCTTCGCCGCTTCCCCCAACGAGACTCAACCTGAGTCGCCCCCTTCACCCGTTCAACGCGAGACCCACCGTGAAAGCCCTGGAACTGTTCATTGAACGCATCATCCTGGCCAGCCGCTGGCTGCTGGTCGTTTTCTACCTGGGGTTGGGCGCGGCCCTGGCGATCTACGCGGCATCCTTCATCGCCAAGTTCGCCAAGGTGGCCACCAACGTCTTCACCTACAATGAATCCGAAATGATCCTGGCCATGCTGAGCCTGATCGACGCGGCCCTGGTCGCCGGTCTTCTGGTCATGGTCATGATCAGCAGCTACGAAAACTTCGTCAGCCGCTTCGACGAAGGAACCGACGAAGTCTCGTGGCTGGGCAAGCTCGATACCGGCAGCTTGAAAATCAAGGTGGCGTCGTCGATCGTCGCCATTTCGTCGATCCACCTGTTGCAGGTTTTCCTGAACGTCCACGAATATCCCGACGACAAGATCATGTGGTCGACGCTGTTGCACCTGACCTTCGTCGTCTCGGCGCTGCTGCTGTGCTTCGTCGAGCGCATGATGGCCAAGCTCCACGAGAGCAAGGATCACGACACCTCGAACACCATGGGCGCGTGACACCCTGGAGCGAGACCCGAAAAGGGGGAACCGCTTTTCGGATCCGTCGAACGCGAAAACAAAGGCCGGCCGGGGATCCCCTCCCCGGCCGTTTTTTTGAGGGAGGCTCCTACCAGCGGGCCTCGGGATCCCCCAGCCACAGGACATGGCTCACCCACGGGGCTTCCTCGGCGAAGCGGGCGTAGGCCCGGCGCGCCTCGGTGTTTTCCACCGGCACCAGCCAGCGCACCTGAATCCAGTCGCGGGCCTCGCCCAGGCGGGCCACCGCCTCCAGGATCTTCTGGGCCAGCCGCTGGCCGCGCGCCGCCTCGCTCACGTACAGGTCATCGACCTGCCCGGCGCGACGCCCCGAGATCGCCTCGGGAATATCCAGAAACAGCACGAACGCCACCATCTGGCCGTCGGCCTGGAACGCGCCGTGCAACTCGACCTTGGGGTCTTGCAACAAGGCCCCGGCATAGGCCGGATCGGGGTCCGGAGCCGGACCGCCATGGCGCAGGGCGCCGGCGTACTCCGCCAGCAGGCCGGCCAACGGGCCGGCATCGGCCAGGGTCAGGGGCCGCAGAATGACCCCCGGCGCCAGAACGATCCCCTCGGCCGGGGATCGCCCCTCGTCTTGGACCATCGGATGGTCTCCTTCATGACAAAAAAAGGAAAAAGTCGGTCACGAAAGCATATCCAGGCCGTCAACGCAAAGCTCCGTTGGGCATATTAGAGCACCGCGCGTAAAAGCGGATCCGGAAACGGCGCTCTAACTCTTTGTTTTTACGCTCGACTTATCCGAAAAGCGGTTCCCCCTTTTTGGCTCTCACTCTACAATGCGGGGGCTCGTCCCCGCGCCGCGCGGCGGGGCGAACATCGCGGCTTCCCTCGCGCGCCAGGGGGTCATGAGCGTGCCGTTGCGTCATCCCTTCGCCTTCGACCCCACCTATGGCCTGGATCTCTCCGCGCTGCTGGCGGTGCCGGTTCCCGCCGCGCCCTTGGACTTCGATGCCTTCTGGCGCGCCCGGTACCTCCGGGCCCGCGCCCGCGACCCCAGGCCCCGCCTGAAGCGCCAGGATCTGGTGCATCCCGCCTGGACCGTCCACGACATCGCCTACACCTCGACCGGTGATTTTCCCATCGGCGGCTGGCTGCTGCTGCCCCGCTCGGGCGTCGTGCGCCGGGGGCTGGTGGTGGGTCACGGCTATGGCGGACGCGACCAGCCCGACCTTGACCTGCCCCTGACCGACACCGCCGTTTTGTTTCCGTGCTGCCGGGGCCTGTCGCGCAGCCAGCGCCCGCCCCTGTCCCCGGATCCGGCCTGGCATGTGCTGCACGACATCGACCGGCGCGACGCCTACGTGATCGGCGGCTGCGTCGAGGACCTGTGGGTGGGGGCCTCGGTCCTGACCACGCTCTACCCCTGGCTGGAGGGCCATCTGGGCTATGCCGGGATCAGCTTCGGGGGCGGCGTGGGCGCTCTCGCCCTGGCCTGGGACGATCGCTTCGATCGCGGCCACCTGGCGTTGCCCACCTTCGGCAATCAGCCCCTGCGCCTCACCTTGCCCACCACCGGCTCGGCGGCGGCCGTGCAGGCCTACGAGCGCCGGACGGGCCACGCGCTGGATACCTTGCGCTATTACGACGCCGCCAGCGCCGCCTTGCGCATCAAACAACCCATGCTGGTCGCGGCGGCCCTGTTCGATCCCGCCGTGGCGCCGCCCTGCCAGTTTTCGATTTACAACGCGCTCAAAGGCCGCAAGGAAATCTTCATTCTGGACGCCGGACACTTCGAGTATCCTGGCGAAGCCGAGCAGAAAGCCCGCCTGCTGGAGCGGCTGCGCGTTTTCTTCCACGCCCCATGAACCGAGACTATCTCCGCTGGCACAGCCCCCGCCTGGACCGGACCATGGAACTCCTGGTCTTCGGCCATCAAGGCGCCAAGGTACTGGTTTTCCCCACCCGCGACGGCAGCTTCTGGGAATACGAATCCCTGGGGCTGGTGGAGAGTCTCGCCTCCAAGATCGAGGCCGGACACCTGCAACTGTTCTGCCTCGACAACCTGGCCGGGGAAACCTTCTATTGCTTCTGGCGCGACCCGGCCGAGCGCATCCGCCGGCATGTTCTGTTCGAGGAATACGTCCTCAACGAGGTCATGCCCCTGATGGGGGCGCGCAACCCGCACCCGTGCACGATTGCCCACGGGTGCAGCCTGGGCGCCTACCATGCCGCCACCCTGGCCTTCCGCCACCCCCACCTGTTTCGCAAGCTGGTGGCCTTTTCCGGGCGCTATGACCTGACCTTGCGGGTGGAATGCTTCGACGACCTGCTGGCGGGGTATTACGACGACACGGTGTATTTCCACACCCCGTCCCATTTCCTCCCCGGCCTCACCTGCGAGGACCGCCTGAACCACCTGCGCCGGATGGATATCGTGCTCGTCATCGGCGCCGAGGACCCCTTCCTCGACAACAACCGCCACCTGAGCCAGATCCTCACCGAAAAAGGCGTGCCCCACGCGCTCCACGTCTGGGACGGCCGCGCCCACCGGGGCAGCGCCTGGCGGATGATGGCGGGGTTGTACATCTGACCCCAGGAATTACCCCATCCCCCCGAACCAGACCCAGGCGGCGGCCAGACCAAGAAGGGTCATGGGGATGCCGGCGCGGGCGTGATCGAGGAAACCCAGACGCACGCCCGCCCCGGCCGCCTGGTCGGCGACGATCAGGTTGGCGAGGCTGCCGATCAGCAGCAGGTTCCCGGCCAGGGTGCCGTACACCGAAAGCTGGTACAGCGCCGCCTCGGGCACCGGGGTGCCGAGGCCGGACCCGATCACGGCCAGCCAGCCGGTGACCAGGGGCACGTTGCCGATGGTGTTGGAGCCCACCAGGCTGATCCCCAGCACCGCCCCCGGGCTCAGCGGATCCAGGCCCAGGTCCCGCGCCCAGGCCAGCAGCAGGCCCGGGGTGCCGGTGGCGGCCAGGGCATCGACCACCACGAACAGGCTGGCGAACAGCACCAGGAGCGGCCAGTCCACCTGCCCCAGCACGGCGCGGGTTTGCAAGCGCCGGCTGGTCAGGATCAGGCCGGCCGCGAGCAAGGCGGCGGTGGCGCGGTCCACGGGAGTCAGGAACAAGGCCAGCATGCCCCCCAGGGCGATCATGCCCTTGGCCAGGCCCCAGCGGTCCACGGGAGGGGGAGCGTCCTGGACGGGGGGCACGACGGCGGGCGCGGCCAGGGCCCCCCGCCACACCCAGGCGGTCACGGCCCACACCAAGACCAGGGCCGCCACGGCCGGAGGGGCGCAGGTGGCCACGAACGGCCCCACGCCCAGGGTTCCGTGCTGGGCGATGAGGATGTTCTGGGGATTGCCGATCAGGCTGGCGGCCGACCCGGCGTTGAGCGCCCCGGCCAGGCCCAGCAGGTAGGGGCGGGGATCCAGGCCGCGCTGGATCAGGCCCCGGGCGAGCACCGGAGTCAGGGCCAGGGCGACCACGTCGTTGGTCAGCACCGCCGCCAGCGCGCCCCCCACCGCCACCACCAGGGCCAGCAGGGCCCGGGGCCCCAGGCGGGCCTGGGCCAGGACATGGGCGCAACGGTCATGAAAGCCGCACGCGGAAAACTGGAGCGACACCACCATGAGGGCGAAGAGCACGCCCAGGGTTTCGAAATCGATCGCCGCCAGCACGTCGGCACGCGGCCGGGGCGCTCCCGCCTGCAAGGCAATGGCGGCGAGCAGCGCGATCCCCGCCCGGTCCACCCCCAGCCCCGGCACCCGCCCCACCGCCATGCCGGCATAGGTGAGCACGAAAACAGCCAGCACAAACCAGTCCATCGCACCCGTGCTTTCCCGGCATGAACCGGTTTACTCAATCGGTTTGACGCCCCCCCGGCGCCCCAGGCCGAAGCCCACCCGATAGAGGTCGGGCATGTCAAGCCGACCATCACGCCGTTCTTGAAAAATCCCCAAGTGGACCAGATCCTCGCGCAGCCCCTCCCAGCCTTCGTCCGCATGGGGCGGAGGCAGGCGGCCCTCGTCGGGCTCGCCCGCGGGACCGTTGGGAAAACGTTCCTGCCAGCGGCTCAAGACCACATCGGGGGCACACGGCACGGTCAATCCCGCGAGAGGTCTGCAATAGAACCGAACCCACGGATAATCCTCGGCGATCTCCGCCACCCGGATTCCCGAGGCCTTGCGGATGCCGCGCTTGATGCTTTCGTAATGCAAGGCCAGGGCATGGTCGGGATAGCGGTCCTTGGAATCCTCGGCGGCCTGCCGGATTGCCGCCAGGAAAGACCGGGGGGAGGTGCGCCCTTTCCCATCCGCCAGATGACCGACCGACCACACGTAAGGAATGCCCCGTCGCTGATCACGCCCCATCCATGGCCCCGCCAGTGCATCAAACAGGGCTCGCTGCTCCCTGGTATCCAGCCGGGCGGCCTCGGGCAGACGGTAGGCATCGGGGCCCTTTGGCACGGCGCTCCCCACGGTGGTCTTGACCAGGGCACGGGCGCGCTTCCCTGCATCTCCAGGGGCGTTGACCAGATGGTGCCACAGCAGGCCATGCAGGTCGTGCCGGCTCCACACCAGATCGGCCCGTGTCGCCATCAGCTTGGACGCATCGGGAAAGTTGCCCACCGTGCGTTCGGCCTGATCCGGTCGCAAGAACACCTTGGCATGCAGCCCCGGGAAACTGCGCACCCACAGCACCGTGCGCAGCAGGCCTTGCACCAGCGCATCCATGGTCTGCCAGTCGGCGCTGGCGCGATCCAGGGCATCGAACACGATCAAGCCCCTGGTTTTTTCGCTCGCCAAATGCCGGACGGCGGCGGCCATGGCATGGGCCACCCCCTCGGGGTTGTCGCGCATCCAGGCCAGCGTGTTTTCCCATCTGGCGCGAGGCAGCTTCCCGCCCCCCATCCGGTCTGCCCAGCGCAGCACCACGGCCCGCCACAGGTCATAGGGGGTGTGGCCTTGCTTTAACAAGGGGCCAATCACTTCCGGGGTCGGGTAATCCTCGATCGCCTGGGTCGCGGAAAAGCCCAGATGAACCGTGACCTGTTTCATTTCCGGCAAAGCCTGGGCCAGGATCGCCTGCCCCTGGGGCGTGGTCAGGGCATGGGCCCAGCATGATTTGCCCACCCCCCGATCGCCAACCACCAAGCTGGCGTCCAGGCGCAAGGCGCGCACATGGGCCGGCGGAACATACAGGTCGCGCCAGTCCTCCAGGGCGTGGTGCACGCTGACATCCACCGGCAACGCCTCCAGCAGGCAGTCGCGCCAGGCCTGGGCGTCGGTCATGGCGTGTTTCCTGTCTCCACCAAGGAAGCAATTCCCTCCACCAGGGGGCCGAAAATCAGATGCACGGTGTCCCGGTCGATCTCCCGCAACCGGCCATGCAAGGACGACAGGGTGGAAAAACCCCGGTTCCACCGGATGACCCACGGCGCATGCGGGGCCGTTTCGTCGTCGCGGGCAAAGGCAAACGCTTCGGCGCCGTCGTCGTCCGGGGAAAGGCTGTCGTACATCAGTTCTTCAAACACATCATGACCGTGTTCGCGCAAGCCGTCGATGACCTCTCCCCGGCGCTCGTCGTCGGGCACCATGGCCCCGACCAGTTGCAACCGCTTGCGCATGTCCCGCGCGATTCCATGGCGCTGCCACAGCTCGAACAGCACCCGATAGCCCTGCCATGTTTGCGCGCTGTCGGAGGCGAACAACAGCACCAGTTCGGCACCCAGATCGGTGACGCAGGCGGCCGCGATGTCATCCAGGCCGGCCCGGGCATCCAGCAGCACAAGATCGGGCTGCCACGTGTCTTCCAGGGCGTCAATCAGGCGGGCAAGGCGCCGGGTCCAGGGCTCGGGGGCCTGGCCGGGAGCGCGGCGGGCCATCCACACCCGCCCCAGCTTGGCGACATATTCGCCCGGCTCGCGCCCATGGGCGGGGACAACGCGGATTTCGCCGTTGGTGGCCAGCGGGCTGGACGCCGTCAGGCCGTCGAACACGGCCGCCCCATTGTCCACCAGATCCTCGACCAGCCAGTCAACCAGACCAAACGGCGGCCGCCGGTCCTCGGGCAGCAGGGACGAGGACAAGCCCGGCGATTCCAGGTCGAGATCCAGAACCAGGACCCGCCGCCCGGCGTCGGCCAGCGCCCAGGCCGCCGCCGCCAGGGCCGTCGAACGCCCGACGCCCCCCTTGATGGACGAAAAAGCGACGCGCGGTACCCTGGGCGAGGAGGGGGCAAGCGTCGCCCAGCCGCCTTCGGCAATCAGGCGGTCCACAACCCGCACCTGGGGGAACTTCTCCAGGGGAAACCGGGGGGCGTCGGCGCACACCGCCTCCAGGTCGTCCTCGAACAACAGCCCTCCCTGGGAGAGCGGAGCATGGGGGCCCAGGCGTTCGGACAACCTCCGGGACAAGGCTTCGAACCATCCCCGGCGCGCGTCGTCCCGCTCGACCTCGGCAGGCACGATCAGGCGCACGCGCCCGTTCAGGTCGCGGTTGACCAGGAATGAAGTGCCGGAGGAAGGAGGGACGGCTTCAAGGCATTCCTGCAAGACAGGCACAATCGTATCGAACGTGCTCATCGCAACAAGCCCTCCCATTGGGCCTTGCGCACCAGGGCGTGGACGCGGCGGGCCGCATCCTTGTGCCCTTCCACCCGGGCGGGCGTGAACCCGGCTTCGGAGGCGTAACGCTGTTCTGCCCTCCAGTTGCTGAACGGATTACCGCCCTCAAACCCGTATTCGGCCGCCCCATATCCTGCGCGATAGGTTTCATAGCGGACCCACACCGCGTCCGCATGCTTTCGATCCTCGTATTTCTCGGGATCGCCGCTTTCTTTCACGGCCATGCCAAACGCCACCATCAGGCGCTTGAGGCCGCATTCGGCCGCCATGCCGAACAAATGATCGGCATTGGCCCAGCGTCCGGCCTCGAACAAGATCCCGGCATCCTTCAGGTGGCGGGAGTGGGCATCCAGAAAATCAACATCCATGACCAGCGCCTTGCCGTATCCCCCACAGGATCGTTGCTTGTCGTCATGGAGGATTTCCCCCCCGCGATCAAGCCCCGGCAAGGTCCGGGGAACGGGGGGACCGGAGTCCCCCCTGTCAGCGTCAGCCGTGGGCGGCGAGCTTGGCGAGCAGGGCGTCGCCCATGCCCGAGGTGCCGACCAGGGTCTTGCCCGGCTGCATGATGTCGCCGGTGCGGATGCCGTCGGCCAGGACGTCGCGCACCGCCTGGTCGATCAGGTCGGCTTCCACGCCCATGTCGAAGCTGTAGCGCAGCATCATCGAGAACGACAAAATCGTGGCCAGCGGGTTGGCCTTGTTCTGCCCGGCGATGTCGGGGGCCGAGCCGTGGACCGGTTCGTACATGGCCTTGCGCGCGCCGTTCGCGTCGGCTTCGCCCAGCGAGGCCGAGGGCAGCATGCCCAGCGAGCCGGTGAGCATGGCCGCGCAATCCGACAGCAGGTCGCCGAACAGGTTGTCGGTCACGATCACGTCGAACTGCTTGGGCTGGCGGACCAGCTGCATGGCGCAGTTGTCGGCGTACATGTGCGAGAGCGCGATGTCGGGGAACTCGGTGGTGCCGATCTTCGTCACTTCCTCGCGCCACAGCAGGCCGCTTTCCATGACGTTGGCTTTTTCAACGCTGCACAGGCGCTTGTCGCGCTTGCCGGCGAGGTCGAAGGCCACCCGGGCCACGCGCACGATTTCGTGGGTGTCGTAGACCTGGGTGTTGACGCCGCGCCGTTCGCCGTTGGGCAGGTCGCTGATGCCGCGCGGCTGGCCGAAGTACACGCCGCCGGTCAGCTCGCGCACGATCAGGATATCAAGGCCCGCGACCAGCTCGGTCTTCAGCGAGGAAGCCTCGGCCAGGGCATCGAACACCAGGGCCGGGCGCAGGTTGGCGAACAGCTCCATGTCCTTGCGCAGGCGCAGCAAGCCGCGTTCGGGCTTCAAGGAGAAGTCCAGGTTGTCCCACTTGGGCCCGCCAACCGCGCCCAGCAGCACGGCGTCGGCGGCCAGGGCCAGCTTCATGGTGTCGTCGTGCAGGGGCGTGCCGTGGGCATCGTAGGCGGAACCGCCGACCAGGCCGTCCTCGACCTCGAAGGACGCGCGGCCGCTTGCCACCAGCCAGTCCATCACCCGGCGCACCTGCGCCATCACCTCGGGGCCGATCCCGTCGCCGGGCAGGAAAAGAATCTTCTTGGTTGAAGGCATGGGTTCGCTCTTTTCAAAAATATATCGGGGCCGGGCCCTCCCGACCCCGGAAAAAGGGCCGAGGGCTCAGGCGGCCGGACGGGACGCCACCAGCCAGGGCATCTGCTGGGCGCGGGTCTGTTCGAAGCCATCGATCTTTTCTTGCTTTTGCAAGGTCAGGCCGATGTCGTCCAGGCCGTTCAGCAGGCAGTGCTTGCGGAAGGCATCGACCTCGAACGCGATGGTGCCGCCATCGGGGCCGCGAATGATCTGGTTTTCCAGGTCCACGGTGACGGTGGCATTGGCGCCGCGCTCGGCGTCATCCATCAGCTTGTCCACCTCTTCTTGCGGCAGCACGATGGGCAGAATGCCGTTCTTGAAGCAGTTGTTGAAAAAGATGTCGGCGAAGCTGGGCGCGATGATGCAGCGGATCCCGAAGTCCAGCAGGGCCCACGGCGCATGCTCGCGCGACGAGCCACAGCCGAAGTTGGCCCCGGCGACCAGGATGGTGGCGCCGCGCCACGCCGCCTTGTTCAACACGAAGTCGGGGTTTTCGGCGCCGTCCGCCGTGTAGCGCATTTCGTCGAACAGGTTCTTGCCCAGGCCGGTGCGCTTGATCGTCTTCAGGAACTGCTTGGGGATGATCATGTCGGTATCGACGTTGATCAACGGCAGCGGCGCCGCGACGCCGGTCAGAACGGTGAATTTTTCCATCGGCTTACACTCTCCTCTCGGCCGCCAGCGCCACGACGCCGCGGATAAAAACCTGAAAACTGTGGGACCGGTTGCGCGCGGGGTCCATGTGGGGGCCGATCGCCCGCGCACCGCTTCTTGGTTTATAACCCTGAGGACCATGGTCCAAAAAGAGGCGTTCCATCTCCTGTTTCGCGTTGGCCAGACGATCGGGCTCGCGAAATTTTTCCTGCGCGGCCCGTTGTCCCAGGCTCTCTTGCCCCAAGGCCCGCCCCACGGCCTCCAGATCGCCCAGGTACCACGATTCCAGTTCATGGCAGACGATCCGCACCAACGTTTCCGGGCGTCCCGCCTCTCGACACAAGGCCAGCAGTTCCGCCTTCAGGGCCCTGCATTCCGCCTGATCTTGATCATGCAGGATCATGAAACGGGTTCCTTCCGGCCAGCGACTGCGCAACCGAACCGGAATCTGCTTCCTCAGGTCCGTCTTGCCGCGATGGCGCACCACGGTAATCCACTGGTCCGCGTCCTCGACCAGCCGGGGAAGCAGGATGTCCCGCAAAAGAATCTGCATCGATTCTTCCTCGACCAGGATCACCAGGTGGTTCATGCCCGCCCACCCGGCCGGTAAAAGGCGCCATCCATCCACATCTGGCCGGGCAGATCGCCCCCGGCGGCCAGGGCTTGCAGCATGGGATCCGCCGCCGCCCGGCGCACCCGGGTTTCGCCGTGGACCTTGTCCAGGATCCAGATGCTTTCGAGGGGCATCGCGTTCAGGAAATCGGGCGAATGGGAGGTGAGAAACACCTGTCCGGCCTGCTCGGAGAACACCTGAAAGTCCTCGGCCAGGTCGCCCAGGACATGGGGGTTGATCTGGCCTTCGGGTTCCTCGGCGCACAACAGGCTGGGGGGCTCGGGGTCGTTCAGGATCAGGAGCCACGCCAGCAGGTCCATGGTGCCGTCGGACACGTCGCGTTCCAGGAACGGGGTCTTGAGGGTGCCATCCTGGAAGCGCAGCGCGATGCGGCCATCCTCCATTTTAAGCGGCTCGATCCCCGCGAGGCCGGGAATGCGCTGGGTCATCCGCTGACAAACACGCTGGAATACCGCCGGGTGGGTTTCCAGCAAATAGCGCGCCACGGCGTGGGCATTGGCGCCGGCGGGATCAAGGCGGTTCGTCCGGGCTCCCGTGCCTTCCAGGGGCAACAGTGGACGCGGGCGAAGGTCCACGCTGTAAAATTCGTTAATAAACCTGACAAGACTTCTTGCTTCAGGATACAAAATTGAATCTGCAAATGACAATGCCGACTTACCAACATCAACATGCATATCAACGGCGCGACCCTGCACGTTGAAAGACACAAAGGACTCGCCATTGCCCGGATTTATTCTTCTTGGAAAACTCTTCTTTTCATCATTTATATTCTTGAATTCCTCCTCAAGAAACCGAGGAGAACCCCGTCCATCGATATCGGCGGAAAAGGCATACCGGAAGCGCCCCGCCCCTTCTTCCGGGCTGGCTTCCACGTCAAGATCAAAGGACAGAACGCGCGGATCGGCGCCTTGAAACGGCACGGTGTCGGCGCGGGGGATATCCTGGGCGCGGCCGGTGACCATGGCGCGCACGAAGGCCAGCGCGTCCAGCACCGTGGACTTGCCGGAGCCGTTGGGGCCAACCAGAACATTCAAGACGGGGATGTCGTCAAAGACCACATCGCGCAGACTCTTGAAGTTTTGGATATGCAGGCGACGCAGGAGCATGGGCCCGTCCCCCAAACGCGTGTGTCGTCGGAGTCCCTTCCCACCGAAGGGGTTCGGGGAAGCCGGGCTTCCCCGAACGGGGGTTTGGGGGCCCGTGGCCCCCAAGGGACGAAGTCCCTAAAAAACGCCCCTTACAGCGCGCGCACGTCGGTGAGCTTGCCGGTGATGGCTGCCGCTGCGGCCATGGCCGGGCCCACCAGGTGGGTGCGCCCGCCGCGTCCCTGGCGGCCTTCGAAGTTGCGGTTCGAGGTCGAGGCGCAGCGTTCGCCCGGGGCCAGCTTGTCGTCGTTCATGGCGAGGCACATGGAGCACCCGGGTTCGCGCCATTCAAAGCCGGCCTCGCGGAAGATCTCGTCCAGGCCCTCGGCTTCGGCCTGTTCCTTGACCAGCCCCGAGCCGGGCACGACGATGGCGTTGACCGAGGCGGCGACCTTGCGGCCCTTGGCGATGGCGGCGGCCGCGCGCAGGTCCTCGATGCGGCCGTTGGTGCACGAGCCGATGAACACGCGATCGACCGGGATTTCGGTCATCGGGGTGCCGGCCTCAAGGCCCATGTACTCCAGCGAGCGCTGCATGGCGGCGCGGCGGGCGGGATCGGCCTCGGCGGCCGGATCGGGCACGCGGCCGGTGATCGGCACCACGTTCTCGGGGCTGGTGCCCCAGGTGACCTGCGGCTCGATCGTGCTGGCGTCCAGCACCACGGTGCGGTCGAACACCGCGCCCTCGTCGGTCTTGAGCGTGCGCCACCACGACACGGCGGCTTCCCACAAAGCGCCCTTGGGAGCCAGGGGGCGGCCCTTCAGGTACTCGAAGGTCACGTCGTCGGGAGCGATCAGGCCGGCGCGGGCGCCCCCTTCGATGGTCATGTTGCAAACCGTCATGCGGCCTTCCATCGACAACGAGCGGATGGCCTCGCCCGCGAATTCGATGACGTAGCCGGTGCCGCCCGCCGTGCCGATTTCGCCAATGATGGCGAGCACGATGTCCTTGGCGGTCACGCCCGGGCGCAGCTGGCCATCGACGCGGACCAGCATGTCCTTGGCCGGCTTCTGGACCAGGGTCTGGGTCGCCAGCACGTGTTCCACTTCGCTGGTGCCGATGCCGAACGCCAGCGCGCCGAAGGCGCCGTGGGTCGAGGTGTGGCTGTCGCCGCACACGATGGTCGCCCCGGGCAGGGTGAAGCCCTGTTCCGGCCCGACGATGTGCACGATCCCCTGGCGGATGTCATCCATGGCCAGGTAGGGCACGCCGAAATCCCGCGCGTTGGCTTCCAGGGTTTCGATCTGCAGGCGGCTTTCGGGGTTGCTGATCCCGGCCTTGCGGTCGGTGGTGGGCACGTTGTGGTCGGCGACGGCCAGGGTGGCCTCGGGATGACGCACCGCGCGGCCCGCCATGCGCAGGCCCTCGAACGCCTGCGGGCTGGTGACTTCGTGCACCATGTGGCGGTCGATGTAGATCAGGCAGGTCCCATCATCCTGAGTTGCGACCAGATGGCTTTGCCAGATCTTGTTAAACAGGGTCGTGGGCTTGCCCATGGACTCGACGCTCCTGAACGGTGTCTCGGGGAGGAATGGCGGGCCGGTTTGGCTCTCGTTCGTGGCTTTCGTGCAAGCGGACCGCGAGGGACCGCCGGGAACTATGACGAAAACGGGATTGTGTCGAAAATGGGATGAAGACCGGGCCGCGACGGCGTGGCGTGTCGGTCATCCGAACGGCCCGCGCGCCCGCCCCCGGTTCCCGGTGAACGGGAACCAGCGGACGGGCGGCGGGCCGGCGGGAAGGAAGCCTCCGAGCGGCGGGCGTCGGTGTTACGACGACGCGGCCTCGTCCTTGGCGGCCTGCTTGCGCTCGTGGGTAATCTCGCGCTCGCTGGCCAGCGCCTTCTGGGTGGCGTTGGTGTCCTCGACGATACGCGCGGCGCGGCCACGCAGGGCCCGCAGGTAGTACAGCTTCGCGCGACGCACCTTGCCACGACGCACCACTTCAATGCGGTCGATGGTGGGGGCGTACAGCGGGAAGATACGCTCGACGCCTTCGCCGAACGAAATCTTGCGCACGGTGAACGAGCTGTTCAGGCTGGCGTTGCGCCGCGCGATGCACATGCCTTCGTAGACCTGGACACGCTCGCGGTTGCCTTCAACCACCTTCACGTGCACCTTGAGGGTGTCGCCGGGAGCGAAATCGGGCACGCCCCGCTTTTCGAGGAGCTTGGAGACCTGCTCCTGCTCCAGCTGTTGAATGATGTTCATGATCCGCAATCTCCGTTCAGGGACGCCCGCCGGGCGGTGTAACGGGCCCACAGATCGGGGCGCCGCTTCTGAGTGATGGCCTCCGCCTGGGCTCGGCGCCAGTCGGAAACCCGTTGATGGTGGCCGGAGATGAGCACCTCCGGAACCGCCCGCTCCTGCCACACGGCGGGGCGGGTGTAGTGGGGATATTCCAGCAATCCCCCCTCGAAGCTCTCTTCGTCGAGCGACCGCGCGGTGCCCAGAACCCCGGGCAGCAGGCGCACGACCGCGTCGAGCAAGACCAGGGCGGCCAGTTCGCCCCCCGACAGCACGTAGTCGCCGATGCTGATCTCGTGAACGCCCCGGGCCTCCAGGACCCGTTCGTCCACGCCTTCGTAGCGCCCGCACAGCAAGGTGAGCGAGGGCTGGGTGGCCAGCTCCCGCACGTGGGCCTGGTCAAGAGGCCGCCCGCGCGGGGTCAGGTAGATCAGCGGCCCATCGCCGGGCCAGGTGGCGGCGATGGCGGCGTCCAGCACGTCGGGGCGCAGCACCATGCCGGCACCCCCGCCAAACGGCGTATCGTCGACCGTGCGGTGACGGTCGGTGGCGAACGCCCGGATGTCGTGGGCCTGCAAGTGCCACAAGCCGGCGTTCAGGGCCTTGCCGGGCAGGGAAACGCCCAATGGCCCCGGAAACATCTCGGGGAACAAGGTCAGGACATGGGCGGTCAGGCTCATGGATGATCCTCCGCCAGCGGAGCGGGGGCCCCCTCGTCGTCCAACGGGGCGCGAGCCCCCTCGTCCAGCAGGCCGGGCGGCGGGTCCACGACCACATGGCCGGCCTTGAGGTCAACCACGGGGACAACGGCACGGGTGAAGGGCAGCACGACCGAGCGCCGGCCATCGGCCAGCAGCACGTCGAGCAAGACCCCGGCCCCATAGTCGGGCACGGCCGCGATGCGCCCGAGAACGGACCCATCGGTTCGGCGCACGCTCAACCCCACCAGATCGCCCAGGAAGAACTCGTCCTCGTCCAGGGTTTCGCGCGGCAACAGCGCGCGGTCCAGGAACAGGCGGGTTCCCTTCAGGGCCTCGGCGGCGGTGCGATCGCTGATGCCCTCGATCGCGCACAGGACAACGCCCTTGACCCGGTTGCGCACCGCCAGACGAAACGAGCGCCGGCCATCCTCGTCGCTCAGGGGCCCCAGGGTTTCCAAGGTGGCCTCGTCGTCGACGAACGCCTTCACCCGGACCAGCCCCTTGACCCCATGAACGCCCACGATGACGCCAACCAGCATCCGTTTTGTCATGGCGCGTGTCTTTCACCGGTTCCCCGAAGGCCCTTAGCCCTCGGCGCCTTCGGCGGCCTCGGCGGCGGCCTTGGCCTTCTCGGCGGCAACGCGCAGACGCTCCTGGGCCTTGGCCTTGGGCTGGTTCTTGCGAGTCTGCTCAGGGATGGCGCGGGCTTCGGCCAGGCCCTTGAAGCCCAGGAAACGGGCCACGCGGTCGGAGGGCTGCGCGCCCACGCCCAGCCAGTACTTCACGCGCTCTTCCTTCAGAACAACGCGGTTCTCGTTGTCGCGCGACAGCATGGGATCGTAGATGCCCAGCTTCTCGATGAAGCGGCCGTCACGCGGGCTGCGGGAGTCGGCAACCACGATGCGGTAGAACGGGCGCTTCTTGGCGCCGCCACGGGCGAGCCGGATACGAAGAGACATGGTATGTGGGACTCCTTGGAAACAGGATCGACTCGGAGGATCCAACGCGGCCCAGACCGCCGCAGAGGGGAACGAAAAAGCAAAAAACAAAGACCAGGCCCAAAGGACCGTCGGCAAAAAGCGAATCGGGCCGACGGACCCCGGGGAAGGCAGGAAACCAGTTAGCGCTTGCGCTTGCCGCCGCGCGTGGCAAGCCGGGGCGGCAGGCCGCCCGGGGTCGCCGGACCGCCCAGGGCGCGGGCCAGCGCCCCCATGTCGGGACCCTCGGGCCCGTCCATGTCCTTGAGCAGGTTCATGAGGCCCTTGCGGCCGCCCATCTTCTTGATGCGCTTCATGACCATGGCCATCTGCTCGTGCTGCTTGAGCAGGCGGTTGATCTCGGGCACCGTCGTGCCCGAGCCGGCGGCGATGCGCTTCTTGCGGCTGGCCTTGATCAGGTCGGGATTGCGCCGCTCCTTGGCGGTCATCGACAAGATGATCGCTTCTTGATGGTCGATCACCTTGTTGTCAACCTGCGCCTCGGCCAGCTGGCGCTGCATCTTGTTGATGCCGGGCATCATGCCCAGAAGGCCCTTCACGTCGCCCATGCGCTTGATCTGGCGCAACTGGCCCAGCAGGTCGTTCATGTCCCACTGGCCTTCGGCCAGACGCTGGGCGAGACGCTCGGCGTCTTCCACTTCGATGGTCTGGGCGGCCTTCTCGACCAGCGAGACGATATCGCCCATGCCCAGGATGCGCCCGGCCACCCGCTCGGGATGGAAGGCGTCGAGGGCATCCATCTTTTCGCCCATGCCCATCAGCTTGACGGGCACGCCGGTGACGGCACGCATCGAGAGCGCGGCACCGCCCCGGCTGTCGCCATCGACGCGGGTCAGGACAATGCCGGTGATGCCGACCTTTTCATTGAACTCGGACGCGATGGTCACGGCGTCCTGGCCGGTCATGGCGTCGGTGACGAGCAGGGTTTCGTGCGGGCGCACGATCTCGCGCACCGCCGCCACCTCGGCCATCAGGGCCTCGTCGATGTGCAGGCGGCCGGCGGTATCGAGAATGACGACGTCGTAGCCCCCGGCCCGCGCTTCCTTCATGGCGCGCTGGGCGATCTCGACCGGCATCTGGCCGGGCACGATGGGCAGGCAATCGGTTTCGGTCTGCTCGCCCAGCACCGCCAGCTGCTGCTGGGCGGCGGGACGGTACACGTCGAGCGAGGCCAGCAGCACCTTCTTGCGTTCGCGGGTCTTGATGCGCAGCGCGATCTTGGCCGAGGTGGTGGTCTTGCCCGAGCCCTGGAGACCCACCATCAAGATGGGCACGGGCGGGGTCTGGGCGATGTCGAGGCCGAGCGCCATGGGATCGGGCTCGGCCGCGCCATCGGGACCGGCCAGCATGGCGACCAGGGCGTCGTGCACGATCTTGACGACCATCTGCCCCGGGGTGACCGAGCGGATCACCTGCTGCCCGATGGCCTTTTCCTTCACGTCGGCGATGAAGCGCTTGACCACCGGCAAGGCGACGTCGGCTTCCAGAAGGGCCAGACGAACCTCGCGCATCGCGGCATCGACGTCCCCTTCCGACAGGGAGGAACGTCGGGTCAGTTTGTCGAACACGTCGCCAAGGCGACCGGACAATCCTTCGAACATGGGCTCT
The DNA here is from genome assembly GCF_007992075.1 of Pararhodospirillum oryzae. Lineage (GTDB taxonomy): Bacteria > Pseudomonadota > Alphaproteobacteria > Rhodospirillales > Rhodospirillaceae > Pararhodospirillum > Pararhodospirillum oryzae. The sequence continues at coordinate 4,454 of NZ_BJZO01000061.1, read as the reverse complement.
TCCCGTCCCGGGGGTGAACAGATCAGGGCAGACCGCCAGGGCCCCCGGGTTGCTTTTGGCCAAACGAAAGCGGCGCCAGTGCGCGATCCTCGCGGACTGACGGACCTCCGTGGAGGCTTCGGCCTTCCCTGGGGGGACAAGGCGGACACGGTCCACCCGCCAGGCGGGCCGACCGGAACGCCGAGGATTACCCCCGACGCCCCCGGGCGTCAAGAAAAACAGACAAAAGCCGGCCCTGGTGCGCGCCGAGCGCCTCACCTCGGGCACTGCCGCGCGCGGCGCGGGCGGACTCGGCCTCGCGAACGATCGATACTGCACGGCGCAGGTTTGCTTCAGCGGCCCGCGGATCGGCATTGGCCGTCAGCCCCTCATCGACACAGGCATCGAGTCTTGGATCGCGATAGAGTCGCCACCAATGCGGTGGCGTTTCCTCCTGGCTCACGACCGCACGACTGAGACCAAGGAAAGGTGCGGCGGCATCCGGACGTTCAACTCTTGCGCTGCGCGGAACATGGCAGGCTGGACCCGCGACGCAACCGGCCCGCAACGGGGGCCGACAGGAAGGGAAGCGCGCGCTTCATGGCCGCCCCCCGTGGTCGCATCCCCTCTCGCGGGGATGATCTCGACGGTTGCGGTCATGCCCGCAGCCAACTCGACGTCGGACGGCACCGTATCGATATGGATGCGCACCGGGATGCGCTGGGCCAGACGCACCCAGGAAAATGTCGCGGCGACATTGGGCAAGCCAAGATGACCGGGCGCGTCGTTGCTGTTGTCGATCCCGCGGCCGAGACTTTGGACATGGCCGGATATGGGCTGATCAAAGCCCATCAGCATGATCAGTGCCGGATCACCAACGCGGATCTGCCGTATTTTCGTCTCTTCAAAATAGCCGGTGATCCAGAAGCTGGCGGCGTCCAGGACGGCGACTTTCGTCACACCAGCCGTCGCGTAATCGCCGGGCCGAAGTTTCAGGTTGGTGACATAGCCGTCGACGGGCGCCCGAACCGTCGAGCGTGCAAGGTCAAGCCTGGCCAGATCAAGCGCCGCCACCGCTGACTGATAGGCTGCGCCGGCGACCGCAGCGGCGCCGCTCGATTGCTGAGCCGCCTCCTGGGAGACGACGTCCTTGAGCTGGCTGTGCCGTCGCGCCGTTGCCTGACGAACGATCATATCCTGACGTTTGGCTTCGACCTCAGCCTCAGCCAACGCCACCGCCAACCTGAGCCGCTCGGGGGCGATCTCGTAAAGGATGTCGCCCTGACGCACGTATTGATTATCAACCACGAGAACTGCGCTGACTGTGCCAGAGACTTCCGGCGCGATCTGCACGACATCGACGCCAACTCGTCCGTCGCGTGTCCAGGGCATCCGCTCGAAATGGTTCCACGCCTTCAGCGCGATAAAGGCGGAGACGGCGACGAGGCAAAGGGTCAGGGCGTAGCGCCCAAGAAGGGATAGGACAGGTTTCAAGGCAGGAGTCCGATCGATGGCAGGTACTGCACGAGCAGACCGTAGATGATGACAAAAGTGGCGAGTTCGACGAGCGGCCGATAAGCGAACCGGCGATGGAAACCGGAGGCGGCAAACAGGCGCAGCACCGCCATGGTGACGACCAGCGCGATGAATGCGAGCGCCACCAAACCGGGGATCAGGACGCCTCCGACATTGAGATCAACGATCATCGGTCGTGATCCTCCCGTCTGCTGGGGAGCCAAGCGCAAATCGCAGGTCGATGAGCAGATCGACAATCTGCAAACGATTCTTGAACACGCTGCCTGCCGTCTTCTCGATCAGGGTCTCGATCCACTGATCGAGGTCGAGAAGATCTGGCGTCGTGGACGGCTTCCCTCCACTGAAGCGCTTGGCGATGACTGATAGAAGCTCTCGCAGTTCGACGGCGACCTCCCCCTTGATCTGCGGGATCGTCTTGCGAAGCTGTCCGGAGACATGCCCGATGCGAAGATGGCGCAACGTATCGTCGAGCACATCCGGACAGGCTTTGCCGATCAGCCGCAACCTTGGCAGCAGCAAGGCTGTCCGATCGATCATCAGGCTTGTCCAGTGCGCTTCGTTGGGTGCAGCGCCAAGCGCGCGTCGGCCAACGTCCCGGCGGTTCAAGCGAAGCAAGCGGTTGATCGCTCCATCGACCGGCACGGTCTGGAACAAGGACATGCTCACCGCGCCGAAGCCGACCGCCGCGAACAGCGCGATCACACTGTTGAGTGAGCCGGCGAAGTCGCCCGTATAATAGGGACCAAGAACCGAAAGGATCGGAATGGTCAGCGTGATACCGAGCGCCATGAAGGTCGTCGGCAGCCGTGCCTGGAGAGAGCCGGCGAACAGGAACGCCGGCGCGAGCACCGCGACAAGAACCCAAAATTCGGTGACCTGGGGCAGGATGATGAAGCTGTAGATGAGGCTGATTAAAACCCCGTAGATTGAGCCGACGATATATTTGACGACAAAGGGGACAGGCGCATCGAAATTGCCGAACAGGGTGCAGCAGACGCCAAGAATGGAGACAGCCATTCCGCCCTCCGGCCAAGCCGTCCAGATCCAGAAGGCGCAGCCAATGAGAATGCCGACGATCGCGCCGAGCGCGGTGCGTCCCGCCATCCAGGGATCGCGGTGATAGACATAGCCCTTCGCCTGTTTCGGCCCATGAAGCGACGTGGCATCGCGCAATTGCCCAGGCGTTGCGATGTTCCGCTCCAACCTGTCGCAGTCTTGTAGCAAACCGACCATCTCGGCCAGATGCCCCGCCAGGTTGGCGGCAAGCCTGTCGCTGGGCGTCGCAGCGTCTGTGCCAAAACGCTTCTGGACTGATCGTGCGTGTGCGATCAGTTTGACTGCGGCAGCCTCCCGGTCCTCCGTTTCGGCGCTTGCGGTCCAGGCACCGACGTCACCGACCAAGGCGATCAGCTCGCCGGGCGCCTCGCCGTCGCCTAAGCGAACAGCCTCAATCCGGTCTTCGACCTCGGCCGCGAGCCACAGCAAGCGGGCGAGCCGGTCATGGATGAGTTGCAGTATCCGGCGTGGGGGCGTGGGGGCCGGATCATAGGGCAGATGCGTGGCAAGCCCCTGGATTGCTAGTAGGTCCGCTGCGAGTTGGTGACGGTCGCGGCGGTTTTCTCCCGGCGCTCCACTGAGTGCATCGCCCGCCAGCCGACGGCCGTCCCGCAGCGCGGCCGACACCTTGCCGGTGAACTGGCCGGTCATGCGTTTTGGCAGGATATAACGATGGATCAGGACCGCGCACAGAATCCCGATCGAGATTTCCTGGACGCGCACCGCCGCCGTCTCGAAAACCGCGCCTGGGTCGAACACGCTCGGGAACCCGATCAGGCTCGCGGTATAACCGGCAAGAACAAAGGCATAAGCGCGTGGCGTGCGATCAAGCAGCGAGAAAAACAGGCATAGGCCGATCCAGCCCGCAAGGACGACGCTGCACACCATCGGATCGTTCACGAAGTTGGGAACGATCGCGACCGTTGCCATGGCGCCGACCAGCGTACCCGCGAAGCGATAGACACCACGACTGAAGGACGCCCCGGCAGACGTCTGCGAGACGATGTAGACCGTTACGATGGCCCAGAATGGCTTGGGAAATCCGATCCGCAGCGAAATGTAGTAGGCCAGCATCGCCGCAGCGAAACTCTTCGCCGAAAACAAGATCGCATCCGCATCCGCCTTCATGGTCGGCGTGCGCGGGAAGATCGTTCCAGCTTGCCGCATGGCTGCAACGGCCTTATTTCGGAAGGTGTTTATGGGTGGCGCGGTGTTCATGCCGCCAGTTGTGACCGATTTGCAAAATCAAATAAATTCGGTATTATGACATAAAATATCTAAAAACGGCCATTCTCATGTCTGCGTTGCGATCTGCCGTTTCCGTTTCTGATCCCGACCGCACCCCCCTGCCGGCGGTCGCCTATCAACTCGACTTCGCCGATCATGAAGCAGAAATCCCTTTGCATGTGCATCGCAAGGGTCAGTTGATCCTGGCCTTGCACGGAGCCGTCACCTGCACCGCAGGCAACGAAATCTGGATCGTGCCTCCCAATTGCGGAGTCTGGATTCCCGGTGAAGTGCCGCACAGCGCGCGAGCGACAGCAAATGCGCGGCTTAACTATCTGTTCGTCGAGCCAGATGCAGCGAATTTGCCGGAAACCAGTTGCACATTGTCGGTGTCTCCCATGATTCGAGAAATGGTGGATCGGCTTGCTCGCGAGGGGGCTGACTATCTCGCCGACAGCCACGCCGCCCGGATCGCGCGGGTGGTCCTTGATGAACTTGCGCAGATGCCGCGTGAGCGGTTCAACCTGCCGATTTCAAGCCATCCAAAAATCCGGGCGATGGCAGACGCTCTGACGATCGAGCCTTCGGACCGCAGTACGCTAAGCGATTGGGCGAAGCGGGTCGCGATGAGCGAGCGGTCGCTGGCGCGTCTATTT